>JAFXCU010000155.1 GCA_017521345.1 Ruminiclostridium sp.
GGCCGTCGGATCCGGCAACGCCATTGCGGTATCGCTGGGTGCCCAGGGGGCCGGAGATGGTTTGAGGGATCCCGCCGGAATAGGCCACCACCCCCGCCCGGGACAGATAGAAGAGGATCTCTCCGGCAATGGCCAGGGAATGGTGACTGCCCGTCTCCACCCCCAGGGAGGCGCTGGACATTACCTGGAAGTTGGAGGGCTTATACCCGTACACCTTGTAGATGTACTCCTCCTTGAAGAAGCAGGGGTATCCCAGATAGGAAAAGGCTGCCGTGAAATCCCCCGTGCTTCCCACGTTGACGGCGTAGGAGTCGGTGGCCAGGCCATCGAACACATTCCAGTTGAAGGGATCCCCCAGCTTGGATGCGTAGATGGTGTCCCCTTTACAGCCCCACAACCGGTTCTCGTTCTCGATCAGGAAATCCATGTCCGGCATGGTCCGCTGAATCATGATCCAGGGTTCCTTGTCCCCGCCCTCGTTAATAACGAAGGTGTTCTCATAGAACCGAAGATACGCCCCGTCGATCTCCCGGATGATGGGGGTATAGTTGTTGTCTGTGTGGGTGGTGCAGCCGGAAATGGTCACCGCATCCCCCACACGGAAGAAGGCAGACCAGTTGACTCCAGCGGCATAGATGGTGTTGGCTTTTGCCTCCTCACCCGCATAGGTGCCGTCCTGGATGGTCACAGAGCCGGTCCAGGTTCTTTCGATGTATTCGTGTTCCCCGGTTAGGCGGTTGTATGCGATCTTGTCCGGCAGAATGATAATGTAGGCGCCAAGGCTGGCGAACACCTTTTCGCCCTCGGACACTTCGAACAGCTTCCAATAGCCTACATCCTCGTCCTCGCGGATGAATTCAGGGTAATACCCAGCCGCCCAGAAACACCCGTCGTGGGCGTAGATACCTTTAGGATAGGTGTTTTTACCCACGAGATACCGAGGTGGCCGGGAGGCCAGCACAGGATAATGGTCACTGGTCATGTTCTTCATGGCCCAGATCTCCCCGTCTCTGGCCCCCAGGGTGTGGTTCAGCCCGCCGAAGCTGATGGTCTGCTGCTTGCGGATGCCGTCCTCATAGCGCATCTTCGGCAGTCTGCCGCTGGTGGTCCCCATCCTCACTCACTCCCTTCAAAGAGCACGATCCCTTCCAGGGCCTCGATGGCAGCGGGAGAAATAGACACCTGATCCACGAACTCGGTCAGGTCCACCACAGGCAGCTCCACCTCCACCTCTTCCCCGTTGAAGCCATCCAGCTCTGCCTTACAGGCGGCCGCAGCGTCCGGCGTGTCGAAGTCGTAAGAACCGTTGGGCTTGGTCTTCCCGCCATGCTTCTGCACGATGGCCTGCTCCATGCCGATGATGACCTGCATCTCCTCGTCCAGCTTCTTCTTCAGCTTTGCCACCGCTCTGGCGGCCTTGTAGGGAAGGATCAGGCCTTTCAGCTCATGGACGGCCCGGTATGCGTTTACGATCTGATTTGCTGTCATTGGACTTTCCTCCTTGTACTTAGAATTCCAGCTTTACCTGATTGGTCTGTACCCCTTGTGCATCCTTGAAAAAGATACCACTGGTCGTAAACTCCCAATACTTTCCCTGGTTGCCGACCTTGATTTGTACGACGGTCCCCTGGATCATCGCATACGACAAACCACTTCCGAAGTAGACCGGACTTGTTGAGTCGACGATTCGCAAGCCAACGCCTGGGGCACTGCTTATGGTCGAATACCCAAGTTCCATCTTCCCTTCCGAGAGGACAATATCATCAAGTTTGTTGTTGGAGTCCACCGTCTTAAAGGTAACCCCTTCGATGATTCCAGTCTTGATATTGCTCCCATTGATGACGGTGCTCCCCTTGGTTGACAAATCGGTAAAGGTCACCATGCCCGTGAATTTGATGGTCTTGGAGCTGATAGCCACACCATCCTGCATAAGCTTGATGGTAGAGCTGCTGGTCCCGTTGGTCACCGACAGGGTCATGCCGTAGACCGTCTGGGTCAGGCTGGAAAGGTTCCCTTCCGCGTTCTGCACCCGGGTCATGAGGGTGTTGGAGGCCTGCTGAAGGGTAGACATACTCCCATCCAGACTGCTCATCTGACTGAGCAGATTCTCTGCCGTCACATTGAGGGTGTTGACGTTCCCTTCCGTGTCTTCGATCCTGGCCCAGACCGGCTCCCGGATCAGCTGGGCAATGGAGTCCATCTCTGTGGCATTGATGTTCTCCACACCCAGGTTTCCCAGGGTGTAGCGGAGGTTCTCCAGGAGCATGTACAGGTAGTTGGTCACCTGGAGGAAGTTCTCCTCCGCAGTCTGATGGTTATCGATCTTGGGGAAGGACGTGTCCAGGGTCTGTAAACTATTCGGCATTGTCTAAAACCCCCTTTCTGTCACTTCGTTCCGTGTCCTTTCTCACAGTTCGGGCAAACCCATCGCCCCTCGGGAATGATCTCCCCACAGCAAATACATCTATTTTCCATTTATAATCCTCCTCAGACATCTGCGCCCTTCGTAAAAGCCCCGCTCCCCGCATTGGTCAGAAACAGCTTTCTCACCGTGTCATACATCCCAACAACCATATCACTTTTGCGGTAGCACGGGACCAGGTCGCAGACCATTGTGTCAGTCTTGTCGAAATATTGAAATTTGCTGATGCGTCTTTGGCCGCCGAATCGGGGAGAGCCGTTGTAGTTCTGGGCAAACAGGTAGAGATCGGAAGTCATCGTGTACGAACCCTGGTTTACGTTTTTATTGGTCTCACCTTCACTCTTGTTGGAAGCCATAAGATTCCCCGGTTCCCATACAAGTTCATACTCAGTGTCTTCCTCAGGGATAAAGTCTACCGTTGTTATAATGTAGGCATTCCCCTTTGATCCATATATGCTTGCAGCAGCATTGGCAGGAATTGAGGCCATGCATCTTAAAACGCCGCTGTTCTCCGCCGCACCAAAGGGGTAGGCAGTCGTTGTTTTGTCCATAGCGCAAGCATTCATCAAAACCCGAGCCTTCGTGTCGAATTTGATTCCCAGGTTGATGTATGCTTTCACAGTCGCCGCCGCCTGAACGTAAGCAACTTCCTGATACTCTTCAGGGATCCTGCCCGGAGGAGCGGCTGTCCACACCTGCACCCCATTGATGGCCAGGGATTTCAGCTCTACCCCATCCACCGTCAGTTCTTTGATCTAAGAAAAGTCGATCATAC
>JAFXCU010000156.1 GCA_017521345.1 Ruminiclostridium sp.
AGGCATCCGCCATCATCGACGCCCGGAAGATGATCGTGGAAGGCGCCGTAGGCACCGTGGAAATGGCCCTGGCCCGCCTCAGCGAGGGCGGCATGGTGGAGCTGGACGAGGAGCGCAAGGCCGCCATGGTCTCCAACCTGCTGGTGGTCCTCTGCGGCACCCACGATGCCCAGCCCATCGTCAACACCGGCACCCTGTATTAACCTGATGCCATGGCAGAGAAGAAAGACACGAAGAAACAGGTCCCCCTCCGGCTGTCCCCCAAGCTCTACGCCGCCATTGCGGCCTGGGCGGAGGACGATTTCCGCTCGGTGAACGGCCAGATCGAGTACCTTCTCACCGAATGCGTCCGCCAGAGGAAGAAGACCGGCAAGTACGTCCCGGAGGATGACGTGTTAGACGCACACCTGGACTTAGAATTTGACTGACAAGGAGGGCACACTATGCTGATCGTAAACACCGACTACATCACCGGCAAAGAGCTGGAAATGCTGGGCCTGGTGAAAGGCTCCACCATCCAGACCAAGAACATCGGCCGGGATATCACCCAGGGCCTGAAGACCATCGTGGGCGGCGAGCTGGGTGCCTACACCCAAATGATGAACGAGGCCCGTCAGCTGGCCACCGAGCGCATGGAGAAGGAAGCCCAGTTCCTGGGGGCCGACGCCGTGGTGAACGTCCGCTTCGCCACCTCCGCCGTCATGCAGGGCGCCGCCGAGGTCATGGCCTACGGCACCGCTGTGAAGTTCAAGTAAGCCTTGCGGGAATCCCACTCTCATGGTAAAATGGTATGAACTCAAATTTTCGCCAAATGGCTTAGAAAGATAGAGGTGTCTTCCACCATGAGAACCAGAGAAAGCAAGAAAGCCCGTTACCTGCGCATTGCAGGGGAAGTGGCCCGAGGCTCCACCTGCCTTCGCCGTCAGTATGGCGCCATCATCGTCCGGGAGGACGAGATCATCGCCACCGGCTACAACGGCGCCCCCCGGGGTGACGCCAACTGCTGCGACGTGGGCACCTGCTGGCGCATCCAGAACAACATCCCCCACGGGGAGCGGTACGAGATGTGCGTGGCCGTCCACGCCGAGATGAATGCCATCATCAGCGCCGCCCGGCGGGATATGATCGGCAGCTCCCTCTACCTGGTGGGCTTTGACGGCGACAAGCCCATCAAGGCCGAGCCCTGCGCCATCTGCGCCAAGCTCATCAAGAACGCCGGCATCAAGGAGGTCATCACCTACGAAGACCTGGCCCCCATCGAAGCAACGGAATAATTGCGCCCAAACGCTCCCCTTTAAAAAGGGGAGCGTTTTTCTAAACAAAGGAGGTTTCCCTATGACCATCACCCTGGCCACCATGGCCGATTACGAGGGCATCCTGGCCCTGCACAAGACCTACCACACCGACTCCATCTCCCCCGAGGACCGGCCCGACGGCTTCGTCACCACCAACTTCACCCCCCAGCAGCTGGAGGACCTGATCGTGAAGGAGCAGGGCGTCACCGTGGCCAAGGACGACAGCGGCAAGATCGTTGCCTACGCCACCGCCGCCTCCTGGGACTACTGGTCCCAATGGCCCCTCTTCGTGTACATGATCGACCACCTTCATGAGTACCAGCTGGACGGGGTCACCCTCACCAAGGAGAACTCCTACCAGTACGGCCCCGCCTGTGTCCACAAGGACTACCGGGGCACCGGTCTCTTCGCCCAGGTCTTCCGGGCTTCCCTGGCCTCCATGGCCCACCGGTACCCCATCATGGCCACCTTCGTCAACCAGGTGAATCCCCGGTCCTACGCCGCCCACACCCGGAAGGTGGGCATGACCACCGCCGGGACCTTCCCCTTCAACAACAACCAGTACTACTGCCTGGTCTGCCCCACGGCAGCCGAGTAAGGAGGTTCCCATGCCCCAATTCCAGTACCATCTGAACTTCCACCATCAGCCGGACCAAAAGGCCCTGGCCCTGACCTCTCCCGAGGCCACTCAGGCCGCCCATTCCTTCCACACCGGCCTCCCCGGCTATGCCCCCACCCCTCTGGTCAGCCTGGAGGCCCAGGCCAACCGCCTGGGAGTGGACAAGCTGTGGGTGAAGGACGAGTCCCACCGGTTCGGCCTCAACGCCTTCAAGGGCCTGGGAGGCAGCTATGCCATCGCCGAATACCTCTGCGGTCGGCTGGGTATCCCCGTGGACGAGAAGGCCTTTGCCCTCCTGACCGCTCCTGAGACCCGGGAGAAGCTGGGAGAGATCACCTTTGTCACCGCCACCGACGGCAACCACGGCCGGGGCGTGGCCTGGGCCGCCCGGGTCTTCGGCCACCGGTCGGTGGTGTACATGCCCAAGGGCAGCGCTCTGGAGCGGCTGGAAAATATCCGGGCCCAGGGGGCTGAGGCCGAGATCACCGATCTGAACTACGATGACGCCGTCCGTCTAGCCAGTAAGATGGCAGAGGAGCGGGGCTGGGTCCTGATCCAGGACACCGCCTGGGATGGCTACGAGGATGTCCCCACCCGCATCATGCAGGGCTACACCACCCTGGCCTGGGAGATCGCCCAGACCCTGGACCAGCCCCCCACCCATCTCTTCCTCCAGGCGGGGGTTGGCAGTGTAGCCGGTGCCGTGTCCGGCTATTTCGCCGCCCTCTACGGGGACCAGCGCCCGGTCACCGTCATCTGTGAGCCCGATCAGGCCGACTGCCTTTACCGCACCGCAAAAGCCGACGACGGCCAGCTCCACTTTGTCACCGGGGATATGAACTCCATGATGGCCGGTCTCTGCTGCGGGGAACCCTGCACGGTGAGCTGGGACATTTTACAGGGCGTGGCCGACTGCTTCGTCTCCTGCGCCGACCACTACGCCGCCCGGGGGATGATCCTCCTGGGCAAGCCCCTGGATGGGGACGCCAGAGTGGTCTCCGGGGAGTCCGGGGCGGTCACCGCCGGGGTCCTGGAGGGTCTCATGACCGAGGACCGTCTGGCCGGCCTCCGGGAGAAGCTGGGGCTGAATCAGGACTCCCGGGTCCTTCTGATCTCCACTGAGGGGGATACAGATCGGGAGA
Organism: Ruminiclostridium sp.; assembly: GCA_017521345.1. Next base: position 3,057 of record JAFXCU010000156.1, read on the forward strand.
ATTACCAGAGAATTTTGAATAATTTCTAAACATACGATATTCCAAATCGACAAGCTACAATCCCTCCGTCTCGCCTAACGGCGAGCCACCTCCCTGTGCACACGGGAGGCTTTTAGGTTCGCAATACCCTCAAAAAAAGGCCCCCTTGTGTAAAGGGGGCTGTCACCGAAGGTGACTGGGGGATTGTAGCGTTAACCCACAAAAATATCCCCAAGGTGTGGAAAACCTTGGGGATGCTTTTTGCTCAAAACAAAGAAAGAACCGCGCAGAAGAGGATGGGCACCGCCAGGGCCGGCAGCATATTCATGGTCTTGCAGTCCTTGATGTTCAGGATGGAGAGGCCCGAGCAGGCGATCAGGAACCCGCCCACGATGGACAGCTCGGTCATCATGTCCGGGGTCATGAAGGGCCCCAGAAGGGTGGCCAGCAGATAGATGCTCCCCTGCCAGCAGAAGAGGACGATGGCCGTCAGGGCGATGCCGATGCCATAGGTAGAGGCCAGCACCATGGAGGTCACAAAGTCCAGGGTGGCGTTGGTGAACAGGTAGGTGTTGTCCCCGTACAGGGCGCTCTGGATGGGGCCCAGGATGGACAGGGTACCAATACAGAACAGGAGGATGCCCGTGGACAGTCCCTTACTCAGCTCCCCCTTGGAAAACCGGTCGGCCACCCGCTGGAAGCGGTTCTCCAGGTCCCAGGTGGTGCCCAGGAGGCCACCCAGGGCCAGGCTCACGATGAAGAGCACCGGGAAGTTGCTGTTGGGCATATTCTGGACGACCGCATTGATGCCCAGGCCGCAGGCCGCCAGGCCCATGGCGTTGAAAAGGACGGTCTGGTGCTTCTCCTGCAGACCCTTCTTAAAAACACTGCCGATGACACTGCCGGCAAGGATGGTGGTGGTGTTGACGATGGTACCCAGCATGGTTCTTTTCTCATCTCTTTCTTATGGGTTTATGAATCACATCTTATTCCAAATCCCTGCCGCCGTCAAGGAATAATTCCGATGTCGTCCCTGCGCCATGTAGGGAACAGCCTTGGCTGTTCCGCCCGTCTGCGCACCCACGCCGGAACGGTCAAGACCGTTCCCTACATGAAATGCCGCCAGCATGCGGGGCAAATATCAGAACTGCTGGATCACCCACAGAATGACCCCATACACCACGCTGGCCGAGATGCCGTAGACCAGCACCGGCCCGGCCACAGTGAAGAGCTTCACCGCCGTGCCGGTGACCAGGCCCTCCTGCTTGAATTCCACCGCCGGGGCCGCCATGGCATTGGCAAAGCCCGTGATGGGCACCAGGGTCCCCGCCCCGGCGTGCTTGGCGATCCGGTCAAAGACCCCGATGCCCGTGAGCAGGGCGGTGACAAGGATGAGGGTCACGGACACCGCCGTCCCGGCGGCCTCCGCCCCCAGCCCCCGGCTCTTGTAAACATCCAGAAGGGCCTGACCCATCACACAGATGAGGCCCCCCACGCAGAAGGCCCACGCCATGTTTTTCCCCAGGGGCGAGGGCTTGGCCTTTCCCTTCACATAGGCGTTGTACTCGGCATTGCTCATCTGATTTAAGTCCATTTATATCACCTCCCCGGCAGTTTTCCCCCGGAGTTTGGCAAATATGCCACAGGAGAAACATCTTGACAAATCGTTGAATTTCGGTATAATAATAGGGTCTGTGTCTGAACAGACGATATCCTTTCCGGCAGCGGAGACTGCCGGACAAATGTCCATAAGGAGGTGCAACGAACATGGCAAAGGTTAACGCAAACTACGAAGTGGTCTATATCCTGGATCCCGCAATGGGCGAAGAGGCAATTGCCGCTATGATCGAGAAGTTCAAGACTCTGGTTGAGACTCAGGGTACCGTGAGCGAAGTCGATGAGTGGGGCAAGCGTCGTCTGGCATACCCCATCAATGACCTGAACGAGGGTCATTACGTCCTGATGACCTTCACCGCAGAGCCCAGCCTGCCCGCAGAGCTGGACCGCGTGCTGAAGATCACCGAAGGCGTCATGCGCTCCATGATCATCTGCAAGGACGAATAAGGAGACTCTTGCTTTATGCTGAACAAGGTCTTCCTGCAGGGCCGCCTGGTGGCTGACCCTGAACTGCGCCACACCACCAACGGCGTGGCCATGGCTTCCTTCCGTCTGGCTGTGGACCGGGACTTCAAGGACCGGGAAACCGGCGAACGGAAAGCCGACTTCATCAACGTCGTGGCATGGCGCCAGACCGCGGAGTTCGTCTCCCGGTTCCTCACCAAGGGCCGCATGGCCATTGTGGAGGGTAAGCTCCAGACCCGCGACTACACCGACCGTGACGGCAACCGTCGTTTCGTCACTGAGGTTGTTGCCGACAATGTCTATTTTGGCGATTCCCGCAGAGACGGTGACAACGGCGGCTACGCACCCGCTCCCACCGGCGGCAGAGGCTACGGCGCTCCCGCAGGCGGCGGTTACGGTGCTCCCGGCGGTAACTACCCCTCGTCCGGCGGCGGCTATTCCGCTGCTCCCGCTGTCGATCAGTTCGCAGACCTGACGGACGACGACGGCGAACTGCCTTTCTAATAGGCCACTATCATCATCAAGGAGGTTTGCTACTATGGCTATGGATAGAGAACGTCCTCGCGGCAACCGTAAGCGCCGCAAGGTTTGTACTTTCTGCGTCGATAAGGTCGAGCACATCGACTACAAGGATTCTGCTAAGCTGCGCCGCTTCGTTTCTGAGCGCTCCAAGATCCTGCCCCGCAGAACCACCGGTACCTGCGCTATGCATCAGCGCCAGCTGACCGAGGCAATCAAGCGCGCTCGTCAGATCGCTCTGCTGCCCTACGTGACCGACTAATTTCGGAAACGACACAAACGAGCTGCAAACCCATGTTTGCAGCTCGTTTTTTCATAGTTATTCCAGCCTATGTAGGGGCGGATAGTATCCGCCCGTCGCAACTACCCCTGAGCGGGCGGCTGATAGCCGCCCCTACATTCCTCACGAAACGAGAGAAAGGAATTGCGCTATGTCTGTTTTCAACGCCTGCATCGTCCAGACCACCTCCCTGCCCTACGACAAGGAGGCCAACCTCCGCCGGGCCCTGACCAAAATGGAAGAGGCCAAGACCAAGGGGACCGATCTGATCCTCTTCCCGGAAATGTTCCTCACCGGTTACCTCATCAAGGACAAGCTCCGGGAGCTGGCCGAGGACCTGGAAACCGGCGAAGCCCTGGCCGTCCTGAAGGCCAAGGCCAGGGAGCTGAACATGGGCGTCATCGTGGGCCTGCCCGCCCTCACCGACCCCAACGGCAAGCCCCACAACACCGTGGTGATGATCGACCGGGACGGCACCATCGCCGGCGCCGCTCACAAGACCCATATGTTCGGCGGTGAGGAGAAGATGTTCGACCCCGGTGACAGCCACAAGGCTTTCGACACCTCCTTCGGCCGCATGGGCATCCTGGTCTGCTACGACGGCGAGTTCCCCGAGACCGCCCGCTCTCTGGCCCTGGACGGGGCTGAGATCATCTGCATGTGCGGTGCCAATATGTTCCCCTATATCGACTATCACGCCGTGTATATGCGGGCCCGGGCCATGGAAAATATGGTCCCCACCCTGTACTGCAACTACGTGGGCCACGAAAAGAAGTTCCACTACTGCGGCCAGAGCTGCGCCTACGACCCCACCGGTCAGTTTTTGGCAGAGGCAGGTCCCGAGGAGGAAGTGGACCTCTACTTCACCGTGGACATGTCCCTGCGGGACTTCCCCCTGCAGAACCTGAACTACCTGGCCTGCCGGAAAAAAGATTGCTACAACGAAGACCTCTGACTTGAGGGACCCGCTTCGCTGGGCTCCCTCAAGTGAGTTCTGCGGCCTGCTGCGCGCGCCCCTTGGGCACACTGGCAGGCCGAGCAGAGTTTTCCGGCACGCGCATGTCGCGCCGGAAAATATACTAAACTTTATTTCGCCGCTGTGACGGCGAAACTCTACGAGGTTTTTTGACTCTCTAAAAAGCGGACTGCGTTTGCAGTCCGCTTTTTAAGCCTCCCTCTCCGAGGGAGGTGGCTCGCCATCAGGCGAGACGGAGGGAGTTCCCTTTTCGCTTTCTCCCCCAGTCAGCTTCGCTGGCAGCCCTCTCCCGGAGGGGGCCATGATATGGAGCATCCAAGGTATAAACCACCCTCATCCCGGCCATACTGAACCAAACGGAAAGGAGTGGTTTCCATGGTAAAAGGTGTGGCCCGGCGGGTGGTGGTGGTCAAGTCCCCGGACCCCAAGCAGTTCGAGCAGGCCATCTTCCTCCTGCGGGAGGATGCGATCTCCGACGAGACCCCGGAGGAGCAGGTCCTGCGGCAGGCCCAGCAGGTGGCCAACGACTACCTGCGCCAGTCCGCTCCCAGGCGGCGGGGCCAGCGGTTCCTGACCCCCGCCCTCTGCACCCTGGCCGGGGCACTGGCGGCCTCCCTGTTCTGGTTTCTCCTCCTGTAAAAGCGAAAACGGCAGGCCGTCCCGCACAGACGCCTGTCGTTTTTTGTTCAAATTATTTCACTCGTTTCTCTGGGATATACTGCCGGAGATAACCGTTCCTGGGGGCCTTTTTCAGCAGGAGCCCGCCCAGAAGGAAGACCACCACAGCCTCTCCCACAGCCACCCACAGGGCGTTGAGGGCAAAGACCGGCAGGAAGGTCCCGGTGAAGCCTACCTCGTACCAGGCGATCATGCCGCCCACCAGAAGGCCGTTGAAGACCACAGGGGACAGGAGGGCCAGCCAGGGCTTGTCCGTCCACTGGGTGACCAGGGCGGCCAGGAGGGTGGCCAGGGTGCCGATGACCACGTCCAAAGGCCCGTAGGGGCTCAGGAGGTTGGCGGCGAAGCAGCCCAGGACAAGGCCGGGGGCCGTCCCCGGAAAGAGAAAGGGCAGGATGGTGAGGGCTTCGGAGAAGCGAAACTGGACCGGCCCGTAGGCCAGGTTCAGGGCGCTGGCCACGAGGGTCAGGGCCGCATAGGTGCCCCCGACGATGCCGTTGAGAGCCAGCAGATGGGTCTTGGTGCGCATAGGGAATTGCCTCCATTTTGGTATTTAGAACATGGCGCGCGGAACCATGCAGCGGCGGGAGAACCCGCCGGTTGGACCGGGTGTGGAAACCAGTCGCAACAAGAATACCACAACAGAAGCCATTCTGCAAGTCATTCAGGGCTGGGCCTTGTCCAGCCGGAGGGCGATCACCGTGGCGTCGTCCTCCCCCTCCTGGAGGTCCTGGGCGGCAGCCAGGACCTTTCCCGCCAGCTCCTCCGGGGCGGTCCCCTGGTAGCCCAGGAGGAGCTCCTGGAGCCATCCGTCCTCCCGTCCGCAGAGGATGCCGTCGGTGACCAGCAGGAGCCAGTCCCCCGGCTCTCCCCGGAGGGAGTGGCTGTCGGGGCGGGCGGCCTCACCGGTCACCAGGCCCGCCGGCAGGGAGGTCCCCCCGGCCACCCGGATCTTCCCGCCCCGGCGGATGTAGGTGGGGGCCGCCCCCTGCTTGAGCATCCGGCACCGGCCGGTGTAGAGGTCCACAGACAGGAGGTCGATGGTGGTGCTGGCTCCGGTATCCCCCCGGAGGGCCAGGGTGGAGGTCAGGGTCTCCACCGCCTCCTCCGGGTCCATTCCCGCCCGGAGGAAGCTCTCCAGGAGCTTCACCCCCTGAACACTCTCCTCCTTGGCCCCATAGCCGCTGCCCATGCCGTCGCACAGGAGGAGGAAGAGGACCCCGTCCTCCCGGCGGAACCAGTTGCCCGTGTCTCCGCTGACCGGCTCCCCCTGGCGGGGCGCCCCGGCAATGGCGGCGGAGGCCCGGAAGGGCTCCGCCTGGAGAAAGACCAGCCGATCCCCCTGGACCCCCTCCTCCCGTAGGGGCGTCCCCAGGACCTCCCCCAGCTGGCGGCGGGCGGGCTTGGCCCGGAGCTCGTCCGAGACAGGGGTCTCCGCCCGGAGACGGCCTGCCTGGTCGTAGTACACCAGGCCGGGACCCAGGTTCATACTCCGGAGAAAGGCGTTCATCCGGTCCTGCCGGGGCAGGTCCGGGGTGAGCTCCACGGACAACTGGGCCACCGCCCGGGCCATGAATCGGTCCAGCCCCTCATACTGGCTGCACAGGG
>JAFXCU010000157.1 GCA_017521345.1 Ruminiclostridium sp.
CCCCAGAAGTTGCCGGCTGCCACGCCCAGGACAGTGACAATGAAGAAGGCGGCCACAGGAAGCAGTTCGGGGCTCAGGGCAGCCTTTGCCGCGCCGATGACATACTCGGGCATTCCCAGCAGGCTGTTGATATCCCGCAGGGTCAAAGCGCTGGTGATGATCATAAACACGCCCACCATGTCCTTAAAGCCGGACACCACACTGTCCATGAACTTGTTCAGGCTCATGAGCCGCTGGGGCAGATAGAGGACCGCACAGAAGACCAGGCCGAACAGAGTGCCGTAGAGGATCTCGCCGGTGGCGATGGTGATGGCAGTGATGAGGACGATGGGGACCAGAAAGTTCAGGGCGTTGCCCTTCTTTTCTTCCTGCTGTTCCATGTCCTGGGCCCCCTCGCTTCGGGCCAGGGCGTAGGCCTTCTTCATGGGGCCGTACTTGGGCAGGATGCCAATGGCAAAGAGCAGGGAGCACAGCAGAGCCATCAGGGGGTAAAACATCAGCGGCAGAGTCTGCAGAAAGGTGGTCATGCCTGCTTCGGTGGTGCAGACCCCGGAGGCCACCATCTGGCTGATCATGAACACGCCCCAGGTGGAAATGGGCACGATGACGCAGACCGAGGAAGCAACCGCATTGCTGACGAAGGCCAGCATTTCCCGGGGAATCTTGAAGCGGTCAGTGGCATTGCGCATGGCGGCACCCACCGAGAGGATGGAGAGCCAGTCGTCAATGAACACGATGACGCCCAGAAGCCAGGCACCAAAGAGGGTTCGCTTTTCCGTGGTGCAGACCTTGGCTGCGATGTTGGTAAAGCCAAAGATACCGCCGGAGGCCTCAAAGAGGGCCACCAGACTGCCGAAGAAGCCGCAGACCAGCACCAGCCAGATCCAGGTGTCACTGCCCATGACGCCGTAGACCACGTCGATGAGGGGCTTGGCAAAGTCCTTGCCATACAGCATGATGGCACCCACCACGGAACCGCACAGCAGAGAGGCCGCCGTCCGTCGGGTGACGAAAACCAGAATGATGACCACTGCAACGGGCAGCAGACTCAAGATGCCGTAATTCTCCATTCACTCACATCCTTCTCTTATCAAAGGGATAGGTTTATCTACCCCCTATGATAAAGCAGAAAGCCGATTTCTGCAAGAGAATTATATAGATTGTGAATTGACATTTTTCTTCCCTCTGGCTATGATATGAACTGTTGCGCACTTTCTCAAAACCTTACGTTTTGTTTACAGAGGAGAAGTAGTCTATGCTCGAAAAGTGTCTGACCCCGATCCAGAAAGAGCCGGTCCTGTTCATTGCCGCCCTGGCCGCCCTGCTGTCCATGATCGCAGTGCCCCCCAGCGCAGCCTACCTGGGCTATGTGGACGTCCGCGTCCTGTGCCTGCTGTTCTGCCTCATGGCAGTTGTTGCCGGACTTCAGTCCTGCAACCTCTTTGATGTGCTGGCCCAGCGGCTTCTCACCAACAGCCATCATCTGCGGACGGTTGTGGTGATGCTCATTCTTTTCCCCTTCTTTACCTCTATGCTGGTTACCAACGATGTGGCCCTCATCACCTTCGTCCCCTTCGCCATTCTGGTCCTCCAGACCATCGGCAAGACCGACCTGATGATCCCCGTCATCGTTCTGCAGACGGTGGCTGCCAACCTGGGCAGCATGGACACCCCCGTGGGCAATCCCCAGAACCTTTTCCTGTATGCCCACTATGACCTGACCGCCGGGAGCTTCTTCCGGGTGATGGTCCCCCTGACCCTCCTGAGTCTGGCCGCCCTGCTGGTGGCCACCCGGATGATCCCCAACGAACCCATCCAGGTGTCCTTCCAGGAGGACAACACCATCCCCAGCCGTCGGAAACTGACCCTGTATGCAGGTCTCTTCCTGCTGTGCCTGCTGTCGGTCTTCCACGTCCTGCCCTACGAAGCCCTGACCCTCATCGTGGTCATTGCGTTCTTTGTAGTGGATAAGTCCATGCTGGGCAAGGTGAATTACAGCCTGCTGCTGACCTTCGTGTGCTTCTTCATTTTTGCAGGCAACATTGGTGCCATTGAGCAGGTGCGGGAATTACTCACCGCCCTCATGGACCGCAGTGCTTTCCTGGCATCCCTCCTGGCCAGCCAGTTCATCAGCAATGTGCCTGCCTCTGTCCTTCTGGCAGACTTCACCCACGACTGGCAGGGGATGCTGGCCGGCACCAACATCGGCGGCCTGGGTACCCTGATCGCCTCTCTGGCCAGTCTGATTTCCTTCCAATACTATGCTGCTCTGCCTGACGCCAAGCCCATGCGCTACCTGGTGGTCTTCACCGTGGTGAATATCATCGGTCTGGTGATCCTGGTTCCCCTGGCTTCCATTCTGTAAACGTCAACCGCCCTGCTTACTGTAACTGGTAAGCAGGGCGGTTTTTCAATTCATGACAAAGAAAACAATTTCTACGAAGATACCCAAGCAGGAAAAGACGGCCCACATCCCATCGGAAACCATTCGGAGTGACTGCTTCCAGGCAAACCAGACTTCATATTTCGTGCGCATGATTGACCAGGCCCACAGGCAAATAGCACAAGCACCAGTGCTGACGGCAACCGCTGTATATTTGGACATATAGCCGTCAGCCTCACCGAACGCATTCCAATGGACGGCAATTTCACCCGGCAGCGTAAAAAGACAACAGACACCAAGGATGACCATCAGTATAAAAATGAAAAGGCTGACTTTACGGTAGGTGATTCCCATAGGTTACCTCCTTCTGATCGTTCCCAATCAAAGGTTAAAATTATAGGGGAAACGTCGGCGCTGGATCTCATCCAGCAGATAGGCCGCCACCTCGTCCTTTCCCATGAGAGGAAGTTCCTTCACGTCTTTTTCCGTGATAATGGTCACCACATTGGTGGTGCCGCCGAACCCGGCCCCAGCCACTTTCAGGTTGTTGGCCACGATCATATCCAGATGCTTCCGCTCCAGCTTGGCCTTGGAGTTTTCCACCATGTTCTGGGTCTCCATAGAGAAGCCGCAGACGTACAGTCCGGGATGGCGGTTCTCTGCCACCCATCCCAGGATGTCGCTGGTGCGCTCCAGGGGGATGGACATATCCCCCTCCTTCTTCTTGATCTTATCGCTGGCCACTGTGACCGGGCGATAGTCGGCAACCGCCGCAGCTTTGATGAGGATATCCGTCTTGGGCAAGGTATCCTGGATGGCGTGGAGCATATCCGCCGCTGTGGTAACGGGCCGGGTCTCCACGAAGGGGATCAGATCCAGGTCCACCGGACCGGAGATCAGGGTGACCTCCGCCCCTCGGAGCATGGCCTCCCGGGCGATGGCGTAGCCCATCCGTCCGGTGCTGTGGTTGGTGATAAAGCGGACCGGGTCCAGAGACTCCTGGGTCGGTCCGGCCGTCACCGTCACCCGGACCCCCATCAGATCTTTCTTCCGGGCCAGATGGCGGAGGATGTGATCCTCCAGGACCTCCGGCTCCGGCAGCTTCCCGCTGCCTACGTCCTGGCAGGCCAGCAGTCCGCTGGCAGGCTGGATGATCTCAAAGCCGTACTTTTCCAGGGTACGAATGTTATCCTGGGTAATGGGGTTCTCCAGCATGGCGGTGTTCATGGCAGGAGCGACTAGCTTCTTGCACCGGGCCGCCAGGGTCACGGTGGTGAGCATGTCGTCGGCAATGCCGTGGGCCAGCTTGGCGATGACATTGGCGGTAGCCGGAGCGATCAAAATCAGGTCTGCCGCCTTGGCCAGGGAGATGTGGGTCACATCATACTGGAAGTCCCGGGCGAAGGTGTCCACCACACAGCGGTTGTTGGTAAGGGTCTCAAAGGTGAGAGGCGTAATGAACTGGGTGGCATTCTCGGTCATCACCACGTGGACATCCGCTCCGGCTTTCCGCAGAGCACTGGCCACATTGGCCATCTTGTAGGCGGCAATGCCGCCGGAGATGCCGAGGATGACGCATTTTCCTTTCAGACTTTCCATAGGTCAAATCTCCCTCTTTGCCCCGTTAGGGGTATTATCTGATGTCCTGCGCCGACGTTTCGGTGCAGTTAATGTAAAGCTGTCCTGGATCAAACGCATGATTTCCCAGTCTGACATGGTGCCGTCCAGGATGATGCTGATCCAGTGGGTCTTGTTCATGTGGTAGGCCGGGACCACAGCGGGATAGGTCCTCCGCCAGAAATCTCCCGCCAGAGGTTCGGCTTTCACGTTGATCCAGATGCGGTCTTCCCTCTGGAAGATGGCCGCAAAGATCTTGCGGTTTTCCCTGTGGCGCATGACCGTCCAGTTGTGGTCATCAAAGGGGTAGTCCTCATAGGCAAAGGGAAGCTCCAGGCAGGCGGCCACGGCCTCTTGGCGTGTCATCATATGATGATCCCGTTGCAGTGATCGATCTCGTGCTGGATGATCTGGGCGGTCCAGCCGGTATAGGTCTTGAACCGGGTCTGGAAGTCTGCGTTCTGATATTTGACCTTGATGGACTTATAACGCTTGGTGGTCCGCCGTCCCACCAGGGACAGACAGCCCTCTTCGGTCTCATACCGGTCAGAGACCTTGACGATCTCCGGGTTAAACATGACCATATAGGTGCCTTCATTGTCAAACACGATGATCCGCTTGGAAACGCCAATCATATTAGCGGCCATGCCGACACATCCCTCTGCATGGGCAGTCAGGGTGTCCAGCAGGTCCTGGGCCACCTGGAGATCCTCCTTGGTGGCCGGCTCAGAAGGGATGGCCAGGAAGGCTTCGTCTTTCATTATGGGCTGTACCATAGGTGTTACCTCTCATTCTGCGATGGTTTTGATTCGTTCCAAGTCACTGCTGCACAGTGCTTCTAAATTGCGGAAGATTTTCTCAGGGGGCCAGTCCCACCATTTGAGATCCAGGAGATACTCTGTCAGCTCCCGGTCAAATCGGGGGCGGAGGACTTGGCAGGGATTTCCCCCAGCCACACAGTATGGTGGAATATCCCTGGTAACGACAGAATTTGCAGCGATGATGGCGCCATCTCCAATGTGGACCCCAGGCAGTACGGTGACATTCTGGCCGAACCAGACATCATTACCCACCACGGTGTCCCCTTTCAGAGGCAGCTCCTCTAACGTGGGAGCAAATGCTTCCCATCCATGGCCCATGATGTTGAAGGGATAGGTGGTCACACTGCCCATACGGTGGTTGGCCCCGTTCATAATAAACTCAATGCCCCGGCCAATGGCGCAGAACTTTCCGATGATCAGCTTGTCCCCGATGAAATCATAGTGATGGGTCACATGGTCCTGGAAATGTTCCGGTCCGTTGATGTCATCGTAATAGGTGTAGTCCCCCACTTCGATGTTGGGTCTGGTGATCACATTTTTGATATAGCAGACCTGCTTGATATTCTCGTTGGGATATACACTGTTTGGATCAGGTCCAAAGGCTGTCATGGTCTTGCCCCTCCTTTTCCATTTCTCTCTTTTATTATACCGTGAACGATGACAGATTCAACCGAAAAATAGACAAAACGAAACAATATGCCGGAAAAGGGTTGCAGCAAAAAACGATTTGTGCTACCCTCAAAAATGGTAGATTATGAAAAACTGTGATGTGGTTTATGAGATACAGATACCAGTCCATGGGTAAGGAGGTCCGGATTATGGAACGAGTATCATTGGAAAACGGAGTCATGGAGATGTCTCTGCTGGAGAAAGGCCAAAAGGGCCTCCTGCGTGCACTGTTTGGCAGAACCGGTATCATCGTGCTGCTGCTTCTGTTGCAGATCGCGCTGTTGGTACTGTTTTATCAGCGATTCAGCGAATATGTACCCCAGCTTTACACGGCGATGATCGTGATTTCCATCTGTGCTGTGTTCTATCTGCTGAACAATTCTATTGATCCCTCTGCTAAGATTACATGGCTGATCATCATCATCGTTTTCCCGGTGTTTGGTGCCCTCCTTTTGATCTATACGCAAATGGATGTAGGACACCGCACGTTGAAGAAGGCCGTGGCTCGCACCATTGACAGTACCAGAGACTCCATTCCTCAGGATCAGAAGTGTATGGATGAACTCTCGGCAGAGAGCCCGGAAACGGCTTCTTTGGCTCGTTATATCAGTCGAAGCGGCTGTTATCCCGTGTTCCAAAACACCCATGTTACATACTTTCCATTGGGTGCAGATAAATTGATGGAACTGCTGAATCAGCTGGAGAAGGCAGAGAAGTTTATATTCCTGGAATACTTCATCATCGACGAAGGACTTATGTGGGGAAGTGTACTGGACATTCTGGCCCGTAAGGCAAGGGACGGCGTGGAGGTTCGTGTCATGTACGACGGCAGCTGTGAGTTTTCCACCCTGCCCCACAGTTACCCCAAACTGTTAAGAGATCTGGGGATTCAATGTAAAGTCTTTTCTCCCGCCCGGCCCTTCCTTTCCACCCACTACAACTACCGGGATCACCGGAAGATCCTGGTGATCGACGGTCATACCGCTTTCACCGGCGGCATCAACATGGCGGACGAATACATTAACCACACCGTAAAGTATGGCCATTGGAAGGACACCGCCATCATGCTCCAGGGCGATGCCGCCCGCAGCTTTACCCTGATGTTCCTCCAGCTCTGGAACAGCTATGAGAAAAAGCCTGTATACGCAAAGTATTTGTCTGCACACACCTATCCCATGGCGGAGGCCAACGGCTATGTCATACCTTACGCAGACTGCCCCCTGGATGATGACAAGGTGGGCGAGCGGGTCTACATGGATATCCTGAACCGGGCCCAGAACTACGTGCATATCATGTCCCCCTATCTCATCCTGGACGGGGAACTGGAGACCGCTTTGAAGTATGCCGCAGAACGAGGCGTGGAGGTCTCCCTGATCCTGCCCGGTATTCCGGACAAGAAGATCCCTTATGCCCTGGCTAAGACCCACTACCCCTCCCTGATGGCTTCTGGTGTAAAAATTTACGAGTATACCCCCGGCTTTGTCCACGCCAAGGTCTTCGTCAGTGATGACTGCAAAGCCGTGGTGGGCACTATCAATATGGACTATCGGAGTCTGTACCATCACTTTGAATGTGCCGCCTATCTCTACAAGAGCGACTGCATCCCCACCATTGAGGAGGATTTCCAAAAAACTCTGACCAGATGTCAGCTGGTTACTCGGGAAACCCTGCGAAAGGAACCCATCACCCGGAAACTCACCGGCATCGTCATGAAAGCCATTGCCCCTCTTATGTGAATCTCTTACGAAAGACAGGCCCTGCGGCTGCTGCCGCAGGGCCTGTTTCAATTTATGAAGATCAACGTTTCAGCAGCAATTCTGCCGTCTTTCGCAGGTCCAGACCACTGGTCTTTTCCACACGGGTACGCCAGATCTCCGGGAAGGACTGGGCACCGCTGAATGCGCCGCAGAGATTGCCGCAGATGGAGCCGTTGGTATCGGCGTCGTCACCGGCGTTGATGGCTGCCAGTACGCCATCCATGCCATTGCCGTTGGTGGCATAAAAGGCACCATAGGAAAGAGCCACGGATTCATAGGACATCATGCTGGCACCGAAGATGCCCACCAGCTCGTCCAGGATGGTGGGGATACTCTCCTCGGAGAGTTCATCCACAATGCGCTCAACCATTCGTAAACGCCGGGCCAGAGAGGGTGCCGCAATGTCCTGACCGACTTTCTCCCCATAGGCTGCCGCATCTGCCGCCGCCCGGAGAACGTCCAGGGAGGAATACCCGCCGTGCACACCCATGGAAACACCGGCAGCTACTGCGCAGGCTGCGGCCACGGCAGGTCTGCTGCCATGACTGGGCAGAGAAGAGGCGGCAGCTGCCTCAATGCACTTGGTCAGGTCGTCATAGTAGCGGATGCCGATGGGGGCCGCACGCATGGCGCTTCCGTTGGTCATACCCTGACCGGCAGTCAGCTTGGGGTCTCTTCCCTCAATGAGGGCGGTCAGATAACGTCTAGTGGAGGGACCGATCACCGTGCTCTCCAGCATATTCTGCTCGATGGCCCACTGCTTCATGGCCTGATTGAAGGCCTCCTCAGAAAAGCCGCCGTGCTCAATCAGGACCTGAGCTACAATGACACTTTCCATGGTATCGTCGGTCACTTCTGCGGCCTTCAGATCGCCGTGGTAAGACTGCACAGACTTCTCCGGTTCCAGGAAATCCAAAATGTAGCCATAGGTGTTGGTGATTTGACGGCGGGTCAGAAAGGACGCCGGCATGCCCATGGCATCGCCGATGGCACCGCCCACAAGGGCGCCGTAAGCTCGATCAAGCATCGTTCGATTCCTCCTTGATATTATTATCTGGTATAGCATGATTGGGGCTTTCATCAATCATGCTCTTAATTTTATATGTGCTGAAGATAGGCCAATACCTCTTCCGCATTGGTATCCGGCTTGACCTTGGGCATCACCTTCTCAATGATTCCCTGTTCGTTGATGATATAGGTAGTGCGCAGAGTGCCCAGGGTCACCTTTCCGGCAGACTTCTTCTCTTTCAGGACAGCATAGGCCTGGTGGACCTGCCGCTCTTCATCCGAGAGGAGCAGGAAGGGCAGGCTATGCTTGGCAGAAAACTTCTCATGGGAGGCCGCAGAGTCCTTGCTGATGCCAATGACCTCCACGCCCAGCGCCTTAAACTGATGATAGGCCAATCCAAAGGCACAGGCCTGCTTGGTGCAGCCCGAGGTGTTGTCCTTGGAATAGAAATACAAGACTACTTTTTTCCCTTGGAAATCAGCCAGACTTACCATATTTCCATTCTGATCCGGCAGGGTAAATTCAGGGGCTTTTTGTCCAACTTCCAGCATGGTTCAATCCTCCTTGATAAAGACATAATTGGTTTGCGTGGAATCATCCGGAGAAAAGCGATAGCCCATCCGGTCAAAGTCTTTCAGCTGTTCCGGATCGTCTGCCTGGGTCTCTGCCAGATACCGGACCATCTCCCCTCGGGCCATTTTGCACAGGGTTCCCTTTTCGATGATCTTATTCCCCTTCCGCTCGCCAAATGTACAAGTCAAAAAATGCTTTCCATCAGGAATATACCTGGAAATGCACTGGCTGTACTCCTTGGAAGCCAGGTTGATAACCACGTTGCTTTCTTCCCAGAGGGAATCAGCCAATGAGCTTCCCCAAAAGGCATACAGATCTTTGGCGTCATCGGTAATGAGTTTTGCCTGCATTTCCAGGCGATAGGGAATCACCCCGTCAAAAGGGCGGAGAATACCATAAAAGCCGGACAAAATCCGCAGATGGTCCTGCAAATAACTCAGAGCCTCCTCCGAGAAAACCCCGGGGGCCATGTACTGATACTGGATACCCTCATAGGCCATCACCGCTGGGGTCAGGTTCTGATGTAAATTCTGCGTTTGCAGACGCTCTATGTTTTGAACCGTGATTTTATCATTGCATTTCCACAGGTCTTTCAGTTCCTCATAGGTCAGCTCTTTTAATCGTGCAAAGAGCAGTTCTGTTCGGGGCAGAAAGGCCGGCAGGTCCCTCCAGGCAAAGCTGTCTGTATCCACCCGCATTTTTTTAGCTGGAGAAATGATGATCTGCATAGGCAACCTCCTTTACATCAGCATGGTGAACAGGGCATCCAGGTTATCCTGAGAGTACTCGATCTCCGCCGAATACATCCGGGCGTATTCCACCTGATCCTCCAGGGTAAATGACCCGGTCTGCTGCCAGTGAAGGGCGCCTAGCAGACGGATCATCCGGGTGCTGAGGACTGCAAAGGAAACCTTGCTGCTCACGTCACCATCCTCATATGCCGTCAGGAAGTGGCGGTACAGGAAGTAGACCATCAGCTGCTCATACTCCTCTTCCCTGTCCTTCATATGGCGGGAAAAGCCATCCAGGTCCACCGCATTCCCATGGGTACGCAGGTTCTCCAGAACATCCGTCCAGACATCATCCAGCCGTTCCAGTTCCAGATAGACCTCCGCCCACTGGGAAATTGACAGTTCGGGCACCCAACCCAGGAAGTGCTCCAGAAGAGTTTCCTCCCGCTCGGTCAGAGTCTTGGTTCGATCCTGGGCAATCTCAAAGGCCTCCTGCCGCAGGTCCAGAATGGGCAGGGTCTCTGCAGCAGTTTCCTCTTTCGCCCCAGTCACACAGAGGGTCACAGGCTCCTTTCGGGAGAGGATCAGCTGCCCGGCGGCCTCACAGCAGAGACCCACGCCGATCTCTGTACGTCCGGGCAGGAAATTTCGGTATCTGGGATGGTCGGTGCAGATCTGGCAGAGAATATCCTCCCCGCCAAAGAGGATCAGATCACACAACCCTTCCTGGTTCAAGAAGGGACAGCGTTCCTCCTCTCCCAGGATAAAATGGGGTTCTTCCTCCAGGGAGATGGATTCCGCCAACCGTTCCCCCATTGGGCCTTCGATGGCTTGAAATTTGGTCGACGACTCCGGGTCAATGTCGATCTCCCAGCCGATACAGCAGCTGTGCTTGCATTCTGATGCGATACACTTGAAGTCCGGGTAATAGTCCGGATAGACCAACAACATGGTTTGTTACACTCCCTTCTCGGGTTTTTCCATACTGTTCAGAGCTTTCCTGAACTGTATGGAAAACAGGATGACCGTAAAGGTCACTGCCAGGACATCGGCCACCGGCTCGGCCATATAAACACCGATGGTCTTGTTTTCCACCAGCCTGGGCATGAGATAGATCAGCGGCAGCAGCAGGACGAACTTTCGCATGATAGCTACCAGAATGGAGGACTTCGCATAGCCTATGGCCACAAAGGTCAGCTGACAAGCGGTCTGGATACCGAAGATCACGATGGCCCCGCAGTAAATGGGCAGGACCTTGCTGGAGAAGGCCAAAAGTTCCGGGTCTGGGGTGAACATCCCGGCAAACAGTTCCGGGAAAAACAGCACCAGAAGCCAGAGCACCACGGCATACACCAAGCTGACTTTCAGAAGGAGAAACACGGTATCCTTCACTCGACCGGCATTTCCTGCACCATAGTTGTAGCTTGTGATGGGCTGGGCACCCTGTCCCAGTCCCTGCAGGGGCAACAGAGCGAACTGCATCACACTGGTAAGAATGGTCATGGCACCAACGGCAATGTCACCGCCGTATTTCAGCAGAGAGGAATTGAAGCAGACAAAAATGACGCTCTCGCTGGACTGCATGATAAAGGGGGACAACCCCAGGGCCAAGCAGGGAGCCAGGAGCTTCCAGTCCAACCGAAGGTGTTCCCGCTTGATCCGCCAGACGGTCTTTCGTCCCAGCAGAAAGGCCATGACCCAGCAGCAGGAGATCCCCTGGGAGATCATGGTAGCCAGAGCAGCACCCCGAACACCCATCCCAAACCCAAAGATAAAGATGGGGTCCAGAATGATATTGCAGACAGCGCCAATAAGAACGGTCAGCATGCTGGTCTTAGCAAAGCCCTGGGCGGTGATGTAGGCATTCATGCCCAGGGTGAGCTGAACGAAGATGGTGCCAACGGCATAGATGTTCATATAGGCCACGGCATAGTCTATGGTGTTCACGCTGCCACCAAAGGCCAGCAGCAGTTCCCGGTTCCACAGGAGCAGGATGGCCGTCAGCACCGCTGACATCAAGACTTGCAGGGTAAAGCAGCCGCCCAGGATCTTCTCAGCCGCCTCACGATTTCCCTGGCCCATGGCAATGGACGCCCGGGGGGCGCCGCCTGCACTGATCAGGCAGGCAAAGGCAGAGATGAACAGAATGATGGGCAGGCAGATGCCAACACCAGTGAGAGCCAGGTCTCCGTCTTTCGCCATATGGCCGATGTAGATGCGGTCCACAATATTGTAGAGCATATTGATGAGCTGGGCCGCCACACCAGGCAGTGCCAGCTTGAAAAGCAGTTTTCCTACGGGTTCCGACCCCAGAAAGCGATTGTCCGTTGCCATGAGATTCCTTCTTTGCATTTGATTTCTTCTATTTTAACCCAAATCGACGCAGGATACAACGATGGAATTTCCCCTGCTCCCTTGCATCCAGGGAGATTTCACGATACAATACCTTTGTGAATTCAGAAAAGGAGTTGATCTCCCATGGAACAGGAGCACAAGCGCCGTGTTCGCTACAAAGGCACCCACCCCCGAAACTATCGGGAAAAATATAAAGAACTGAACCCCGAAAAGTACCAGGATGACGTGGCAAAAATTATCCAGAGCGGAAAGACCCCCGCCGGTATGCACATCTCCATCATGGTCAATGAAATTCTGGAGTTCCTGGATATCCAGCCCGGGCAGATCGGTCTGGATGCCACCCTGGGTTACGGCGGTCACACCCACCGGATGCTGGAAAAGCTCCAGGGTCAGGGCCATATGTACGCTACCGACGTGGACCCCATCGAGTCGGAAAAGACCCGGGCTCGGCTGGAGGCTTTGGGCTATGGCCAGGAGATCCTGACTATACGCCGGATGAACTTTGCTGACCTGGACCAGGTAGCCCCCGACCAGAAGTTTGACTTCATCCTGGCCGACCTGGGTGTCTCTTCCATGCAGATCGACAACCCCGAGCGAGGCTTTACCTTCAAATATGATGG
Source organism: Ruminiclostridium sp. (assembly GCA_017521345.1). The sequence continues at coordinate 12,536 of JAFXCU010000157.1, forward strand.
TCCCCTGGATCTGCGCCTGGACCCCACCACCGGGGTCACCGCCGCCCAGCGGCTCCGGGAGCTGGACCGGGAGGAGCTGGCCGCCATGCTGGTGGAAAACTCTGATGAGCCCTATGCTGACCAAATCGCCAAGGCCATCATCACCGTGTTCAAAAAGAAGGGGGCCATTGAGACCACCCGTCAGCTGGCCGATATCATCGAGCAGGCCCTCTCCTTCCTTCCTGCCAAGGAGCGAAAGGAGACTGTGAAGAAATCCTGTCAGCGTACCTTCCAGGCCCTCCGGATCGATGTAAACAGCGAGTTCGAAGTGCTTTACTCCTTCCTGGAAAAACTGCCTGCCGTCCTGAAGCCCGGTGGAAAGGTGGCTGTCCTCACCTTCCACTCCGGGGAAGACCGTCTGGTGAAGAAATCCTTCAAACAGCTTCTGAAGGAAGGAGTCTACAGTGATGCAGCCAAGGATGTCATCCGCCCCTCCGCCGAGGAGTGCTTCCAGAACCCCAGAGCCAAATCCACAAAAATGCGCTGGGCCATCAAGGCCTGAAAAAACGCCCAAGTCGAAAGACTTGGGCGTTTCCTTATGGATTCAGCTCTTTGAACTTTTGTCGGATGGAAATAAGGGCTTTCTCGGGTTCAGAAATGTTCCACACAGCGGTCTCCATGGGGCAGAAGCCGGTGTTGGTGCGGTTTCGGATGGCTGCCACCTCTTCCTCGCAGCCGTTGGGGATGCCGTGGTCTTCCAGTACAGCTTTGGCTGGTCTGCTCATGACCTGGGCGTAAACCTCCTTCACCCCCAGCAGAACGTAGAGAAAGGCCACCGCTTTTCCAACAACCTTGTCGGCCGCAGAAAAGCCCTTCAAACTCAGCCCCTCATCCAGCCAGCTCAAAAGGGGCTTGACGCCACGCAGCCTGCTGGTGAGCACCTGATCTCCGCTGCAGAGAACACAGGTGAACCCCTCCTCCTGGAGAAGAGCCCATGCCCGCTCAAAATCACCCATCCCGCTTCTCCACCCAGGAGAGGATCACGGGGATCAGCAGCCACTAAAGAATCAGTCCGCAGATACCCGCAGTGATACTGGTCCAAATGACAGATACAGGAACAGCGGAAATACCCAGGACTGGAACGGCAAGGAGAATGGCCCCCGCCCGCACCAGTCTGCCGGCACACTGGGCGACGATCACTTTTCCCAGCACAGGCATTGTCTTTGCTCTGAGGAAACCGGCTGTCAAGCCGTAAATGCAAAGCTCGATCACGATAAAGGGGAGCATGGCCTGCCCGGGCATACCCGTGAGCCCAAAACTCACCAGGGGAGCCAGGAAACCGGATACCAGACCTGCCCAGGGGCCAGCCAGAAAGCCAACCAACAGCACAGGCAGGTGCATGGGAAGAAGCATCTCACCCAGCCCGGAGCCCACGCCAAGGGCCGCACCGGCCACATGGATGATCTGAGGCAGGGCAACGGCAGCCACCACAGCAATCGCCGCAGCCATGGCCTGCACTTTCATAGACAGTCTGCGGTATTCTAATGCAAAGGTCTTTGTCATAAGGGGTCCTCCTCCGTTACTTCAGTTTTTCCACAAAGTCTGCCAGCGCCTCAGAGATCTTGATCTCCTGGGGACAGACCTCCTCACAGTTCTTGCAGTCAATACAGGCCTGGGGACGTTTTTCCTCCGGCAGCGCTTCCAGGGCCATGGGGGCCAGGAAGCCGCCGTTGGTAAAGTTGTGCTCATTGTACAGTCCCAGCAGCATAGGGATATCCAGGCCCTGGGCACAGTAGGTCAGACAGTACTTGCAGCCGGTACAGGGAACGGTTTTGTTCTTCAGCATACCCTCTGCCACATCCAGAACAGCAGACATCTCCGCTTCATTCAAAGGTGCATGGGTCTCATAAGTTCTGATGTTCTCCTGGAGCTGCTGGAAGTTGGACATACCGGAGAGGGTCACCGTCACTTCAGGCAGGGACTGTAAGAAACGGAAGGCCCAGCCGGGTACGGTCTCATCCGGGCGAAGGGTCTGCAGTCTCTCTGCGTACTCCTGGGGCAGGGACGCAAGGCGGCCGCCCCGGAGAGGCTCCATGACCCAGACCGGGATGTTATGCTTCTTCAGCAGTTCGATCTTTTCCTTGGCCTGCTGGAAGGTATAGTCTATATAGTTGAGCTGGATCATACAGAATTCCAGGTGCGGACCGTAGGCCGCCAGGAAACGACGCATGGTTTTTAAGCTGCCGTGGGTAGAGAATCCCAGATGTCGGATGCGCCCGTTCTCCTTCTGTTTTTTTAGGTAGGCAAAGACACCATACCGCTTATCCAGATAGGCGTCGATGTTCTTCTCACTGACATTGTGGAAGAAATAGAAATCGAAGTATTCTACCCCGCAGCGGCGCAGCTGCTCCTCAAAGATTTCCTCCACCTTCGCCATGTTATCCAGGTCATAGCCCGGGAACTTGGTGGCCAGATAGTAGCTGTCACGGGGATATTTACTCAAAATCTTACCGACCACAGCCTCAGAATTGCCGCCGTGGTAGCCCCAGGCGGTGTCAAAAAAGTTGATGCCATGCTCCATGGCATAGTCGATGAGGCGCTTGGTCTCTTCTACGTCTATCTTGCTGTCATCGCCGTCCACCACCGGCAGGCGCATGGCACCCAGGCCCAGAGCAGAGAGGTTCAGATCCTGGAAGGAATGGTATACCATATCGATCACTCCGTTTCTTTTGTCATTGTCTATTATTGTATCTTACAACGTCGAAAAAGGCAATTTGTTTCCCATCGCTAACCTTGACAAATCGGAGTCGAGTCCCTATGATATGTTTGGGTTAGTATTGACTCACTCTAACTTAGAAAGGATATGACCCAACATGACTCTGAACCATCTGGAGCTGGGTGCCTCTGCCGTTATCACCGCAGTCGGCGGCGAAGGTTCCCTGCGACAGCATTTCTTAGATATGGGCGTGATCCCCGGCGCGGAGGTCACCCTGATCAAATATGCACCCATGGGAGACCCCATGGAGTTACGCATCCACGGCTATGAGCTGACCCTCCGTCTGGCGGATGCCCAGAAGATCCAGGTCACCCCCCTGGAGCACACGGCTGAACATGGTCCCGTCTTTTTTGGTCCCGTTTCTCCGGAGACCCGTGCCCATCCCGGCCTGGGTGAAGGTGGTAAATTCCACGTCAAGGCGGATGAGAACCCCTTGCCCGAGGGCAGTCAGCTGACCTTTGCCCTGGCAGGCAACCAGAACTGCGGCAAGACCACCCTCTTCAATCAGCTCACCGGTTCCAACCAGCACGTGGGCAACTTCCCCGGCGTCACGGTAGACCGGAAGAACGGCGTTATCAAAGGGTATGCCAACACCGAAGTGACCGACCTGCCGGGCATCTACTCGCTCTCCCCCTATACCAGCGAGGAGATCGTCTCCCGGCAGTTCATCCTGGACGAAAAGCCCACCGGTATCATCAATATCGTGGATGCCACCAACATCGAGCGAAACCTCTACCTGACCATGCAGCTCATGGAGCTGGATGTCCCCATGGTCCTGGCCCTGAACATGATGGACGAGGTCCGAGGAAACGGCGGCTCCATCCACATCAACGAGATGGAGGAGCTGCTGGGCATCCCCGTGGTCCCCATTGTAGCCTCCAAGAATGAGGGCGTGGACGAGCTGGTTCGCCATGCCGTTCATGTGGCCCAGTATCAGGAGCGCCCCGGCCGCACGGACTTCTGCGACAAGAACGACCACGGCGGCGCCGTCCACCGCTGTCTCCATGGCATCATGCACCTCATCGAGGACCATGCCGCAGCGGCCGGTATCCCTGTACGCTTTGCCGCCAGCAAGCTGGTGGAAGGGGATGCCATGATCCTGGAGGCCCTCCACCTCTCCCAGAACGAACAGGAGATGATCGAGCACATCATCTGCCAGATGGAGGAGGAGCGGGGGCTGGACCGCTCTGCCGCCATGGCAGACATGCGGTTCAGCTTTATCCAGAAGCTGTGCGCCCAGACGGTGGTCAAGCCCAAGGAGAGCAAGGAGCATGAGCGCAGCCGGAAGATCGACCAGTTCCTCACCGGCAAGTACACCGCCATCCCCGCCTTTGTGGGCATCATGGCTGTGATCTTCTGGCTGACCTTCAACGTCATCGGTGCCTGGCTCCAGGGCGTGCTGGAAACCGGCATCGGCTGGCTCACCGAGGTGGTGGACAGCGCCTTCACCGCCTGGAATGTGAACGAAGCCCTCCACTCCCTGGTGATCGACGGCGTGTTCAACGGTGTGGGCAGTGTCCTCAGCTTTGTCCCTGTTATCGTGGTGCTGTTCTTCTTCCTCTCCCTTCTGGAGGACAGCGGCTACATGGCCCGTGTGGCCTTCGTGATGGATAAGCTCCTGCGTAAGATCGGCCTGTCCGGCCGGAGTATCGTCCCCATGCTCATCGGCTTTGGCTGTACCGTTCCCGGCGTCATGGCCAGCCGGACCCTCCCCTCCGAGCGGGACCGAAAAATGACCATCATGCTCACCCCCTTCATGAGCTGCTCGGCCAAGCTGCCCATCTACGGCTTTCTGACTGCCGCCTTCTTCCCGGGTAAGGGCGGCCTCATCATGGTGGGTCTCTACTTCCTGGGTATTCTGGTGGGGATCCTGGTGGCCCTTCTCTCCAAGAGCACCATGTTCCGGGGTGGGGCAGTTCCCTTTGTCATGGAGCTTCCCAACTACCGGATGCCCGGTGCCAAGAATGTGGCCCAGCTCCTGTGGGACAAGGCCAAGGACTTCCTCCAGCGCGCTTTCACTGTCATCTTCCTGGCAACCATTGTCATTTGGTTCCTCCAGACCTTCGACTTCCAGCTGAACATCGTCAGCGATTCCCAGAACAGCATGCTGGCCATGGTGGCCGGTCTGATCGCTCCTCTCTTTGCCCCTCTTGGCTTCGGGGACTGGCGGATCTCCACCGCCCTCATCGCCGGCTTCATGGCAAAGGAGAGCGTGGTCTCCACCGTGTCCGTCCTCTTCGGTTCCACCGAAGCCCTGCTGGCCGCCATCACTCCTCTGGCTGCCCTCTCCCTCCTGGTGTTCTGCTTGCTCTATACCCCCTGCGTGGCGGCTATCGCCTCGGTCAAGCAGGAGCTGGGCGGTAAGTGGGCCGTCTTCGTGGTTGTGGCCCAGTGCATCATCGCCTGGGTTGTGGCCCTGGCAGTCCGGCTCATTGGACTGGCTTTCGGCCTGGGATAACCCCCCTCCTGGCAAATATTGGTTGTTCATAATTTTTTCATTATAATATTGCATTTATCAGAAAAATGTGATAAAATCTTTAAAGCTGTAAATAGACAGCAAAAGAATTTTGTAACATTGGAGAAGAGAAAATGGCAAGAGAAAAATTAGGCAGCCGTCTTGGCTTTATTCTGCTGAGTGCAGGCTGCGCCATCGGTATGGGTAACGTCTGGAAGTTCCCCTACATGGCTGGACAGTACGGCGGCGGTGCCTTCGTGCTGATCTATCTGGTATTCCTGGTCATCATGGGTCTTCCCGTCCTGACCATCGAATTCTCTCTGGGTCGTGCCGCCCAGAAGAGTCCCGTCATGCTGTACCAGCAGCTGGCCCCTAAGGGATCCAAGTGGCACTATCATGGCAAGGCAGCCATGATCGGCAACTACGTGCTGATGATGTTCTACACCGTCGTTGCCGGCTGGATGATCACCTATTTCGTAAACACCGCAAAGGGTACTTACAGCGACATGACCCCTGATGAGGTCGGTGCTGCCTTCGGTGCTCTCACCGGTGATCCCCTCACCATGTTCATCTACACCGCCATCGTCATCGTGCTGGGCTTCCTGGTCTGCTCCTTCAGCCTCCAGGGTGGTCTGGAGCGTGTCACCAAGGTCATGATGCTGGCCCTGCTGGCCATCATGGTGGTCCTGGCCATCCAGAGCTTCACCATGGACGGCGCCAAGGAAGGTCTGTCCTTCTACCTGAAGCCCGACCTGGGCAAGATGCAGGAGATCGGTATCGGCAACGTCATCGTCGGCGCTATGAACCAGGCCTTCTTCACCCTGAGCCTTGGTATCGGCTCCATGGCCATCTTCGGCAGCTACCTGGATAAGAAGCGCTCCCTGATGGGCGAGTCCGTCAACGTGGTCCTGCTGGATACCTTCGTGGCTCTGACTGCCGGCCTCATCATCTTCCCCGCCTGCTTCACCTTCGACGTGGAAGTGGGTGCCGGTCCCAGCCTGATCTTTGTTACCCTGCCCAACGTGTTCAACAACATGGCTATGGGTAACTTCTGGGGTTCCCTGTTCTTCCTGTTCATGGTCTTTGCCGCCATGTCCACCGTGTTTGCCGTCTTTGAGAATATCATTGCCTGCTGCATGGACCTGTGGGGCTGGAGCCGCAAGAAGGCCTGCGCCATCAACTGCGTGCTCTTCTTCGTCCTGTGCCTGCCCTGTATCCTGGGCTTCAACATCCTGGCTGATATCCACCCCCTGGGCGGTGCAACCAACCTCATGGACCTGGAAGACTTCATCGTCTCCAACGTCCTGCTGCCTCTGGGCTCTGTCTGCTTCATCGTCTTCGCTACCTCCAAGAAGGGTTGGGGCTGGAAGAACCTCATGGCAGAGGCCAACTCCGGCGAAGGCCTGAAGATGCCCAACTGGATCCGCGGCTATGTGACTTACGTCCTGCCCGTCATCGTTGTGGTCCTGTTCGTCATCGGCGTTCTTACCTTCTTCGGTATCATGTAACCCTGATGCCTGTATCCCCACCGGAAGTATTCCGGTGGGGATTTTTCTCTTGACATTAACGATATTCGATAATATAATCAAGACAGATAATAACGATATTCGATA
>JAFXCU010000158.1 GCA_017521345.1 Ruminiclostridium sp.
AGGACATCAAGGCCTTCTACATGCGCCTGAACGACGACGGCAAGACCGTGGCTGCCACCGACTGCCTGGTGCCCGGCATCGGCGAGATCATCGGCGGCTCCCAGCGTGAGGAGCGTCTGGACATCCTGGAGGCCCGCATCAAGGAGATGGGCATGAACCTGGAGGACTACTCCGCATACCTGGATCTGCGCCGCTTCGGCTCCTGCAAGCACGCCGGTTTCGGCCTGGGCTTCGAGCGTATGGTCATGTACCTGACCGGTATCTCCAACATCCGCGACGTTCTGCCTCATCCCAGAACTGTTGGTTCCGCAGAGTTCTAATTTTATCGTGCAAAAGACCGTTCCGATTTACTCGGAACGGTCTTTTTTTGCCTTCATCCTCTCCAAGTTCTCCCGGATGCGGGCATCCTCCGGGGCGAAGGTCAGGGCGGTCTCTGCCGCCTCCACCGCCTTCTCATATTGCCCGGTGTGGTAGTACCCCAGGCTGGCCAGATCCCAGGGGCCCTCCCCCCAGGCCACGGCCTCGGTCATGTAGGTCCGGGGCCGCTGGGTGATGGCCAGGGCCCGCCCGGTAAGCCACAGGACCCCCTGCCAGTCGGCCTGCTGGTAGGCCAGCAGGGCCAGATCCATCCAGGGCTCCCGCAGGTGTGGGGCCTCCCCCACCGCCCGGAAGAGCCAGCCTTCCGCCTCCCTCTGCCGCCCCTGGGCCAGGCAGACCTTGGCCAGCAGCCGCATGGAGGCGCACCTCTCGTCGGCCCAGGCGGCCGTGGGCAGAACCAGATGCCGCTTGAGCATGGTCTCGCTCTCGGCCCAACGCCGGTGGAAGAAGTACTCCCGGCCCAGGTAGTGGAGGTTCCGGTCGTTCTCCGGCTCCTCTGCCACCGCCAACTCCAGGAGGGGTAGGTACTGGCTCCGGGATTTTTCCGGGTCAGCGTGGTGCTCCAGCCGGACCCCAGGCGCATAGACCGTGACCCCCTCTCCCCCATCAAACCGGAGAACCTCATGGACGGCCCCCACCCACCGGCAGCCCTGGCGGGCGTGGATCTTATCGGCATAGTAGACCACCCCCTCCCTGCCGTCAGGCAGGAAGTTCCAGGTGTAGCGGTAGTGGAGCCGTCTGCCGTCCCGCTGCCAGGCGGTCTCCACCTGATCCCGCCAGCCGGGCCGGAAGACCTCGTCCAGGTCGGTGCAGACACAGATGTCGGCATCCTGCGGCACCAGGTCCAGGGAGCGGTTCCGAGCGGTGTCAAACCGCCAGGGGGTGATCTCCTCCACGGTGACCTGGGCCCCCAGTGCCCGGAGCTTTTCCACCGTGCCGTCGGTGGAGCCGGTGTCCAGGACGTAGACCCCGTCGGCCTCAGACATGGAGGCCATCCATCCCTCCACAAATCTCTTCTCGTTTTTGCAAATGGCATAGACTATGACCTTCATACTGCCTCCTTCGCGCAAGCAATTGCCCCAAAGGGGCAGCTTCATCCAGCCGAAGGCTGGGCTTCATTGGGCCTATGGCCCAACTTCATGGGGCTGCTGCAGAAAGCAGCAGCCCCACTTCATTCCGTCAGGTTGCCAGCAGTCCGGCTGCCCGCAGGTTGGCCAGCAGGAGGTTGAACTGGGTGACCACGTCCTCCACGCTGGTGGCGTCCGCCACCGCCGCAGCCGGGGTGACCACACCGGCAGGGCCGGTGGGTCCGGTGGGACCCTGAGGTCCATCAGCCCCGATAAGCCCCTGGGGACCAACGGGACCGGTAGGTCCGGTAGGTCCGGTGGGTCCAACCGCACCATCTGCCCCGGCAGGGCCAACAGGACCGACGGGACCGACTTCGCCTGTTGCACCGGTAGCACCGACAGGACCAGTCGGGCCAACCGCACCGTCCGCCCCGGCAGGGCCACCTGGACCGACGGGTCCGGTGGGGCCGGTGGGGCCAACGGCACCATCCGCCCCGGCAGGGCCAACAGGACCGACGGGACCGACTGCGCCTGCTGCACCGGTGGCACCCACAGGACCAGTCGGGCCAACCGCACCGTCCGCCCCGGCAGGGCCCGCAGGCCCGACAGGACCCGTTGGGCCCACGGCACCGGTGGAAGCCCGATGATATGGACAACAAAACAGAAACATCCCCGGCTGAACACAGCCGGGGATGTTTCAAAAGAGAGAGTTATTTACATGAGAGAGTACTTCTGTGCGTAGGCATCGTAGGCCTTGGTGAAGGTCTCGCTGCCGGCCTTGACGGAGTCCAGATAGCCGTGGACCTCCAGGCTGTCATGGGACATCTCGATGATGCAGCCTGCGATGTTGGAGCAGTGGTCAGCCACACGCTCCAGGCTGGTGAGCAGGTCGGACCAGACGAAGCCCAGCTCGATGGTGCACTCGCCCTTCTGCAGGCGCAGGATGTGGCGGGTACGGAGCTGATCCTTCAGGGTGTCGATGACCTCCTCCAGAGGCTCGACGGCGGAGGCCAGGCCCACGTCGTTCTTCAGGAAGGCATCCAGGGACAGGTCCATGATCTCGTTGACCGCAGCGGTCAGGACGGCCAGCTCACCCTTGGCCATCTCGGAGAACTGCAGACCCTTGTTCTTCATTTCCTCGGCGGACTCCACCACGTTCACGGCGTGGTCGGAAATGCGCTCGAAGTCGTTGATCAGGTGGAGCATCTTGGCGGTGGCCAGGCTGTCGTGGGCGCTGAGCTCCTGGGAGCTGAGCTTCACCAGGTAGGTGCCCAGCATATCCTCGTACTGGTCCACCTCGTCCTCGGTCTCACGGACGGCGGCAGCCACCTTGGGGTCGTAGTTTTCCACGGCGTACATGGCGGTCTTCAGGGCATCCATGGAGATACGGGCCATGGTCTCGGAAACTTCCAGAGAGCGGGCGATGGCCACAGCAGGGGTGTGCAGCAGACGCTCGTCCAGGATGGCGATCTTGTCGGGGGTCTTTTCCTCGGGCAGGACCTTATAGGCCAGCTTTTCCAGCAGGCCGGTGCAGGGCAGCAGGATGGCAGTACACAGCAGGTTGAAGGCAGTGTGAACGATGGCGATGCCGGAGTGGTCAATGGCCAGATCCACAAAGGCAAAGTCCAGCACGGCGTTGGCACCCATGAAGGCGATCAGCAGGACGGTAGTGCCGATGATGTTGAAC
>JAFXCU010000159.1 GCA_017521345.1 Ruminiclostridium sp.
GTAAGGGTATAGGGCAAAATCGTAAACTCAACCGTCTTGCTTCCAGAGTAGCTTCCCTTGCCCGTTACCATCACGGATCCCATTCCGGCGTTGACGTTGTTTGCATAGGACAAGGTATAATCCGTACCCTCGGTCAGCGCCTTGCCGCCATAGGTCACAGTGACACTCGGCTCCTGGGCCTGGCCGTTATACACCAAGCCCTCTCCATTCACAGTGACCACTGCCTCGGTCAAGTTTACTGCGAAAGCAGCAGGCAGGGGACACAGAGCCAACAGGAACGACAGCACAAGGCCCACACTCAACATACGTTTCCATAGTTTTTTCATGGGACACCCCTCCATCTTTTCGTCGTTTTTGCCAATTTTTTCTTTTATTTTACCAATCCTTCGGGCGTTTGTCTACACACAGACATAAAAAAGCCCTGACCATTCCGGTCAGGACTTTTGTATGCCTCGCAGAGTTTGCTGCCCGCAGGCAGCAAAGAAAAACGAATCATTTTTTCCGGTGACATGCGCATCGGAAAAAATACTTCTCAGCCTGCCAGTGTGCCCAACGGGCGCACACAGCAGGCTGCAGTCCCCTCTGCCGGGGAAGCTCGGTGCAACTGAGCTTCCTCGGCAAGTCTTTTATTCCCAGGTACAGGCGAAGCTGAATACCACTTCGTCCCCCTCCTGGACCTCCTGGATGGCAGCGCTGATCATCAGCTGCTCTCCGTTCAAGGTATAGGTCCAGCCGGACACGTCGCCGCCGTCCCCGTTGTTCAGGCCGCCAATGGCCTCCACAAAGGGGGGCTCGCCGCTGGTGACCACAGGAATCTCTGCCTTCTGGCAGGCCCACTGGAGGACCTCCAGGCAGGTAGTCCCTTCGCTGACGGTCATTTCCACCGGCTCCAGCATCCAGCCGCTCTCAGGCAGAAGGGCAAGGCTCTCCTCCTTCATCAGGTCGATGTTGTCCAGAGCGGGCTGGACAGAGACCCCTACCGTGCAGGTGATGCTCTCCCCGGCAGGGGTAGAGCCAGAGGTGGCATCCTCCCCGTTGATGGCAGCCATCAGAGGGCGCCAAAAGGGCTCCACCAGAAGAACCACCAGAAACACGATGGCAATGGCAATGTTGCGCTTGGTCTTCTTATCCATTCCGCTTCTCCATTTCCAGCACGGCAGCCTTGGCAGCGCTCTGCTCGGCCTCCTTCTTGCTCCGGCCCTCACCGGAACCGATAACCGTTCCGTTCAGCAGCACTTCGGTAAAGAAGGTCTTGGCGTGGTCGGGGCCGCTCTCGCCGGTGACCCGGTAGGACAGGACCTGACCGGCTTCCCGCTGGATCAGCTCCTGAAGGGTAGTCTTAAAATCCCGGCCTGCGGCGGTGCGCTCCTCTTCTCGGTCCAGGACCAGGGAATGGACCAGCTTGCGGACCTGGCCGATGCCTCCGTCCAGATAGACGGCAGCCAGCATGGCCTCCACCACGTCAGCCAGAATGGAGGGACGGTTCCGTCCGCCGCCCCCTTCCTCGCCCTTACCCAGGTTCAGATAGCTGCCCAGGTCCAGGCTCTTGGCCACCTCCACCAGGCTGCCCTCGCAGACCAGGGCGGCCCGGATCCGGGTCAGATCCCCTTCCGGCAGGTCGGGGCGAGTGCGGTACAGATGGTCCGCCACCACCAGGCCCAGGATGGAGTCTCCCAGAAATTCCAGCCGCTCATAGCTGGGGCAGTTCTTCCCCCGGTGCTCATTGCTGTAAGAGCTGTGGGTCAGTGCGTTTTCAAGCAGGGTACGGTCCCGGAAGGTATAGCCGATCTTGGCTTCCAGGGTATGCATGGTCCCCACTCCTTTCCTATCGTTCAAAATGCAACCCCCGCCATCTGACGGGGGTGCTTGGGTATTCTCAGATATCCAGGTGCTTGGCCAGGTACTCCACCAGGTCGCCCACGGTCTTGATGTTGGCCATATCCTCTTCGCTCATCTCTTCGATGCCGAATTCGTCCTCCAGAGCCATGGACAGCTCCACCAGGTCCAGGGAGTCCACGCCCAGGTCATCCACGAAGGTGGCTTCCAGGGTGATGTCGGCAGGATCCACACTCAGCTGCTCTGCGATGAGTGCCTTCAGCTTCTCAAAAATCATAGTAAATGCTCCTTTGTTGTCCGTCCTTGGGATACGGACCGTTCATGTAACATCCTTACTATAGGGAGATTTTTCTGCTCTGTCAATAGAAAATTTGAAAAATCAGTCCTCTCCCTTGCTGTTGGGCAAACGCATGAACTCCACATTTGCGGTGATATCCTGGATCAGGTCGGACTCGGCCATCTCCTTGGCACGGCAGATGGCATTGAAAATGGCATAGCCGTTGGAGGACCCGTGGGCCTTGATGACCGGCTTGGAAATGCCCACCATGGCGGTGCCGCCGATCTCATCGGGGTTGAAGACCTTCTTAAAGTCATCCACCTGGCCCTTCACGGTCAGGTAACCCAGCTTGGTGGACAGGCTGGACTTGAACATCTCCTTCATGAAGCCGGAGAACATGAGCAGGCCGCCCTCGTAGGTCTTCATGAAGATGTTGCCGGTGAAACCGTCGGTGACCAGCACGTCCACAGCCCCCAGGATGGCCTCACGGCCCTCCACATTGCCCACAAAGTTGATGCGGCCCTCGGCATGGGCCTGGGTGAGCAGCTGGTAGGTCTCCTGCTGGAGGGCCAGACCCTTACCGGGCTCGGTGCCGTTGTTCAGCAGACCCACCCGGGGGTTGGCCATGCCCAGGGTGCGCTTGGCGTAGAAGGTACCCATGTAGGCATACTGCATCAGGTACTCAGGGGTACACTCGGCGGTAGCACCGCAGTCAATCAGAACGAAACCGCCGGCCTTGGTGGGGACCACCGGGCACATGGCCGCCCGGCGGATGCCCCGGATGCGCTTGATCATCAGGGTAGCGGCAGACAGGAGGGCGCCGGTGGAACCGGCGGAGACAAAGGCCTCAGCCTCCCCATCCTTGAGCATCTGCAGACCCACAGTCATGGAGGAGTCCTTCTTGTCCCGGAAGGCCCGGGCGGGGTTATCCTCCATGGTGATGACCTCAGAGGCGGGGGTCAGGGTGACCCCCTTGGGCAGCTCCTTGCGGCCCAGCTGGGTCAGGGCAGACTGAATGGCATCGGGCTGGCCGGTGAGGACCACCTCCACACCCAGCTTCTCGGCGGCCTGGATGGCGCCGTCAACAGGGGCCAGGGGGGCGTGGTCGCCGCCCATGGCGTCCAGAATGATTTTCATAGAGATTCCTTTCTCCGTTGGGGTTTACGCGAGATCCAGCTGTTCCAGGATCTCCAGACCACGCTTGGACAGTTCGGCGTTCTTGTTCCGCTTGCCCTTCACCCGGTAGCCCAGGGGGGGCATGATGCCGAAGTTCACGTTCATGGGTTGGAAATTCTCCACAGACTGGTTGCTGATGTACAGGGCCAGGGCGCCGATGGCGGTCTCCTGGGGGAAGTCCACGGGGAGCTTGCCCTGGAGGCGGCGTGCCAGCTCCAGAGCGGCCAGACAGCCGGAGGCGGTGGACTCCAC
>JAFXCU010000160.1 GCA_017521345.1 Ruminiclostridium sp.
AGATCCACCACGCCGAAGGGGACGCCCAGACGGGCGGAGGCCTCCTGGGCCACCAGCTGACCCATGCGGGTGATGCGGAAGGCGGTCTTCTTGATGGTCTCGGCCACCACGTCGAAGGGCTGGCCGGGGACCTGCTTCAGGGCGTGGTGGACCACGCCGGGGCCGGAGATGCCCACGCTCACCACGGTCTCGGGCTCGCCTACGCCATGGAAGGCGCCGGCCATGAAGGGGTTGTCCTCCACGGCGTTGGCAAAGATCACCAGCTTGGCGCAGCCGAAGCCGCCGGAGTCGGCGGTGAGGGCGGCGGTCTTTTTCAGCACACGGCCCATCTCGGCCACGGCGTCCATGTTGATGCCGGCCTTGGTGGAGCCCACGTTGACAGAGGAGCACACCAGGTCGGTGGTGGCCAGGGCCTCGGGGATGGAGGCGATGAGCTTCCGGTCAGACTCGGTGAAGCCTTTCTGGACCAGGGCGGAGTAGCCGCCGATGAAGTTGATGCCCACGGTCTTGGCGGCCCGATCCAGGGCGGCGGCGAAGGGGACATAGTCCTGGCACTGGCTGGCGGCAGCCACCAGGGAGATGGGGGTCACGGAGACCCGCTTGTTGACGATGGGAATGCCGAACTCCCGCTCAATGTCCAGGCCGGTAGCCACCAGCTTTTCTGCCCGGCGGCAGATCTTGTCATAGATCTTCTGGCAGGCGGCCTTGGGGTCGGGATCGGCGCAGTCCAGCAGGGAGATGCCCATGGTGATGGTGCGGACATCCAGGTGCTGCTGGTCGAACATGTTGATGGTCTGGAGGATCTCAGAGGTTGTGATCACGGGAAACGACCTCCTTCCTCAGATGCGGTGCATGGCCTGGAAGGTGTCCTCCCGCTGGGCGCGGATGGACAGGCCCATGCTCTGGCCCAGGGCGGCCAGCTGGTCTGCCAGGTCACCGAAGGGGATGGGGGACTGGTCCGCATCCACCACCATGACCATGGTGAACAGGTCCTGGTTCAGGATGGTCTGGGTGATGTCCAGCACGTTGACGTTCTGCTTGGCCAGCTCGGTGGTGACGGCGGCGATGATGCCGACCCGATCCTTGCCGGCGACAGTGATAACAGCTCGCATTTTGGGTTACCTCACTTTTTCTTTGATGCTTGGAAGGTGGGTGTCAAAAAAGAAAGGTCATCCCTCCAGCTCATCCAGGGTCAGCTGGAAGGCCGGGAGGAAGTGCTCCATGAAATAGGTCAGCTCGGGCAGGTCATACTCTTTGAGGGCCTCCAGGGTCTGGCTGGCGGCAGACTGGAACTCCAGGTTGCCGGCCTTCAGCTCCTCCAGACACTTCAGGTAGGCCGAGAGCTTGTCGGCGGCCTTCACCAGCAGGGTGACCTCCGGGTCGGTCTCAGACAGGAGGCCGGCGAAGGAGGGGCGCAGCTCTTCCGGGAGGGTGGCCGTCAGGCGGTCTGCGGCGTTCTGCTCGATGGCCTTGTAGGCGGCCTGGATATCCGGGTTGGCATATTTCACGGGGGTGGGCAGGTCTCCGGTGAAGATCTCGGTGGCGTCGTGGTAGAGGGCCACGGCGGCCACATGACCGGGGTCCACAGTGCCGCCGAACTTGTCCCGGCGGATGACCGCCAGGGCGTGGGCCAGGACGGCCACCATGTGGCTGTGCTCCTGGATGTTTTCCTGGACGGTGTTGCGCATGAGGCCCCAGCGGCCGATGTACCGCATCCGGGCGATGTAAGCGAAGAAGGAATGGGACATGGGGGAGGCCTCCTTTCTGTGGGTCTGCTCAAATAGAATGCAAAACATTATACCAGAACCGGGAGGAAAAGGGAAGAGAAACTTGCAGGATTTTCAAGGAAAATTCATTGTAAAATGGCCGATGCTGTATTATAATAAACCTTTAAGAAAGAAAGGGAGGAAGACCCCCATGCGCATTGCCATCACCACCCTTGGCTGCAAAGTGAATCAGTACGAGAGCCAGGCCATGGAGGAGATCCTCCTGTCCCGGGGCCACACCCTGGTCCCCTTTGAGGACCTGGCCGACGTCTACATCATAAACAGCTGCACGGTCACCGCCGTCAGCGACAAGAAGTCCCGCCAGACCGTCCGTCAGGCCCGGAAGCGGGCCCCGGAGGCCATCGTGGCCCTCTGCGGCTGCTACCCCCAGGTCTCTGCGGAGGAGGCGGCAGGCCTGCCCGCCGACCTCATCGGCGGCAGCGGAGACCGGCTGGGGTTCCTGTCCCTGTTGGAGGGGCTGGCAGAGGAACGGAAAAAGACGGTCTCTCTGGATGATGCCTTCCAGCGGCGGACCTATGAGCACCTCCCCGCAGGCGGCCTGGAGGGCCGCACCCGGGCCATGCTGAAGGTGGAGGACGGCTGCACCAACTTCTGTTCCTACTGCATCATTCCCTATGCCAGAGGTCCGGTCCGCTCCCTGCCCCTGGACCAGGCGGTGGCCGAGGCCAAGACCCTGGCAGAAAAGGGCTATCGGGAGCTGGTCCTCACCGGCATCGAGCTGTCCTCCTACGGCCGGGACCTGGAGGGCCGACCCGGCCCTGCCGACCTGATCGAGGCGGTCTGCCGTGCCGTGCCGGAGATGCGGGTCCGCCTGGGTTCCCTGGAGCCTCGCACGGTCACCGAGGACTTCTGCCAGCGGCTGAAGGACCTGCCCAACCTCTGCCCCCACTTCCACCTGTCCATGCAGAGCGGCTGTGATGCTACTCTCTCCCGGATGAAGCGGAAGTATGACACCGCCCGGTATTTTGAATCCGTGGAGCTTCTCCGTAAGCACTTCCACCGTCCGGGTATCACCACGGATATGATCGTTGGTTTCCCGGGGGAAACGGACGAAGAATTTGAACAGACCCTGGCCTTTATCCGGAAGTGTGCTTTCTCTCAGATGCACATCTTCCCCTACTCCCGCCGCCAGGGGACCCCGGCTGCCGCCATGGCCGGCCAGCTCACCACGGCGGAAAAGGCCGAGCGGGCCCACCGGGGTGCGGAAGCGGCCGAGGCCATGCAGAAGAGCTGGCTCACCGGCTGGGTGGGCCAGAGCGTCCCCGTCCTCTTTGAGGAGGAGAAGGGGGGCTTCTGGCGGGGCTACACCCCCCAGTACATGGAGGTGAAGGTCCAG
>JAFXCU010000161.1 GCA_017521345.1 Ruminiclostridium sp.
CCGACGAGGTCTCGGAGGAGGTCTGTCCCTTGTGCGGACGCAATCTGGTCATCAAATCCGGCCGGTTCGGCCGCTTCCTGGCCTGTCCCGGCTGGCCCGAGTGCGGACATACCCAGCCCATCGTGGTGGAGATGGTGGGGGCGTAGGTGGAGGGACGGCCGATGCCCTTTTCCTCCAGGGCCCGGATGAGGGTGGCCTCGGTGTACCGGGTGGGGGGCTGGGTGAACTTCTGCTCGGGGTTGGTGGAGGCGCAGCGGACCACTTCCCCCTCCTGGAGATTGGGCAGAGGGGTGGTGATCTCGTTGGTCTCCTCGTCCTTGCCCTCTTCATAGACCGCCAGGAAGCCGGGGAACTTCACCTCGGACCGGCTGGTCTTGAAAAGATAACCGGCGCTCTCCACCTCGATGCCCACACTGTCGTAAATGGCGGAGGCCATCTGGCTGGCCAGGAAACGGCTCCAGATGAGCTTATACAGGCGGAACTGCTCGGCGGTCAGGTCCTTCTTCACCATCTCGGGGGTGAACTCCACATTGGAGGGACGGATGGCTTCGTGGGCGTCCTGGGCACCCGCCTTGGTCTTGTAGCGGCGGGGGGTGTCGGGGAGGTACTTCTCGCCGTAGCGCACCCCGGCAAACTGCCGGGCGGCGGCGATGGCATCCTCGGAAATGCGCAGGGAGTCGGTACGCATGTAGGTGATCAGACCCACAGTGCCCTCACCCTCGATGTCCACGCCTTCATACAGCTGCTGGGCAATGGACATGGTCCGGCGGGGACTCATGTTCAGCTTGCGGCTGGCCTCCTGCTGGAGGGAGCTGGTGATGAAGGGGGGTGCAGGGGCCCGGCTCTTGTCCTGGCGCTTGATGTTGCTGACGGTAAAGGGGGAATTCTGCACAGCGTTCAGGACCTCATCCACCTGCTCCTTGGACTTGAGCTCCATCTTCTTCTCCCGGCCCCAGAACTGGGTCTTGAAGGAGCCCAGGTTGGGGGCGATCCGGTCCAGATGGGCCTCCAGGGTCCAGTATTCCTCAGGAACGAAGGCCCGGATCTCGGCCTCCCGCTCGGCCACCAGACGGGTGGCCACGGACTGGACACGGCCTGCAGACAGGCCCCGGCGGATCTTCTTCCACAGGAGGGGGGAGAGCTGGTAGCCCACCACCCGGTCCAGGATGCGGCGGGCCTGCTGGGCATCCACCAGGTTCTGGTCGATGTCCCGGGGGGCTGCGATGCTCTCGGTGACCACCTTCTTGGTGATCTCGTTGAAGGTGACCCGCTGGGTCTTGCTGTCGGGCAGCTCCAGCAGCTCCTTCAGGTGCCAGGAAATGGCTTCGCCTTCCCGGTCCGGGTCAGTTGCCAGGTACACCTGCTGGCTGCTCTTGGCGGCCTTCTTCAGCTCAGCGATGGTCTCCTCCTTTCCTTTGATGGGCTGGTAGCTGGGCTCGAAGCCGTTTTCCAGGTCCACGCCCATTTTGCTCTTGGGCAGGTCACGGACGTGTCCCATAGAGGCCAGGACCTTGTAGTCCGGGCCCAGATATTTTCCGATGGTCTTTGCCTTGGCCGGTGACTCTACGATCACCAGATTCGTCTTTGCCACGTTGGTACCTCACTTACTTTCATGCATCCACATGGGGATGGTCGCTTACACTATCAAAAACAGATGGAAGGAATGAATCCGGGGGTTCACACGCCGCCCAGGGCTTCTCCCTGGGGGAGAAGCTGTCTGCGAAGCAGACTGATGAGGGGCATCGTCATGGAGAATGCCATCTGCAAGTTCCCCTCATCCGTCACGCCTTTGGCGTGCCACCTTCCCCCCAGGGGGAAGGCTTAGACGTAAAACCAAGCCATTTCGGGCTGTACTCACGTCACTCCTTCAACAAAACTTGGGTGATGAACCGCTTGCCGGTCTCCTCCTTCACCAGCTGCCGGACCTGAAGCATGGTCAGGGCGGACAGGATGCGGCGGGCAGGGATGCCGGTGGCCTCGGTCAGGTCGTCGGGGGTAAGGTCTCCACGAACCTGAAGGGTGCGCAGGATGGCGGCCTCGTCGTCGGTAAAGGCCTCGGGCTCCTGGCGCAGGTCCACCACAAGGATGTCGGTTTCCGGCGCTTTCTCCGGAACTTTGTTGGTTTTGGGGGCAGGCTCCGGTCTCGGGGCTGGTTTGGGGGTCTCCCCTGCCAGCCGGGCCTCCTCCGCCTTCTGGGGCAGCGGATTTCTCGGTTGGAGCTTTGCCGGATAGAGGAACTGATATTCCTCCAGAATGTCCCAGGCGTCCTGGATGAGCATGGCCTCACCCCGGCGGATGAGACCGTTGGGCCCTCGGCTCATGGCCGAGTCGATGGCCCCGGGGACGGCGAACACGTCTCTCCCCTGCTCCAGGGCCCACCGGGCGGTGATGAGGGAGCCGCTGGTCTCGGTGCCCTCGGCCACCACCACACCCAGGCTGAGACCGGCAATGAGCCGATTGCGCACAGGGAAATGGGAACCCTTAGGCTCGGTGCCCGGGGGATACTCAGAGAGCAGGGCGCCGGAGGCGGCCACATCCTGGTACAGGGCCTCGTTGCCCTGGGGATAGACCACATCAATGCCGTTGCCCAGAACAGAGACCACCCGACCGCCCGCCTGGAGGGCTCCCTGGATGGCAGCCGAGTCCACGCCCCAGGCAGAGCCGCTCACCACCACAGCCCCCTGTCGGGCCAGGTCATGGCCCAGCTTCCGGGCTGCAGACACCCCATAGGGACTGGCCTGCCGAGCGCCAACGATGGCCACGGCGGCCTCCTGGTCCAGGTGGGGGAAGGTCCCTCTGCCGTAGAGGACGCAGGGCGGGGTGTCGATCTGCCGGAGCCGCTCGGGATACCCGGCGTCCTGAATGGTCAGGATCCAGATGCCCAGGCGGTCACAGTCGGAAAGGATCCTGTCGGCTTCCCGGAGGCTCTTGTCCTGCAGAGCGATCCTCACCTTGGGCGGCAGGTCCAGAGCCTCATAGGCCTGGCTGTCGGCGTGGTAGGCCCCCTCGGGAGAGCCGAAAGCCTCCAGCAGGCGGGCGGCGTACATCCCCGGAGCAGGGCCCCGGGTGCTCAGCCAGATCCAATGGCGCAGGGTGCTCATGGGCGGCCCCTCCTTCCTGGGATTTTTATTTGGGGAAGGTCCCCTGGCTCATCTGCCACAGGACCACTGTCCCGGCAGAGGCCGCATTCAGGGACTCACATTTTTCGGTCATGGGGATCTTGATGGTCCGGGCGCTGGCATCCAGCACAGCCTCGGAAACCCCTCTGCCCTCGCTGCCGATGACCACGGCAGACTTGGACAGGTCCATGTCCCGGATGTCCGCCGTGTCCTCCCGCAGGGCGGTGGCGTACAGGGGAATGCCCTCCTTGTCCAGGAGTTCCTTCAAGCCCTCCAGGCTTCCCTCCCACACTGGCAGGCGGAAGCAGGCCCCCATGGTGGAGCGCAGGGTCTTGGGGCTCCAGGGGTCAGCGCAGCCGGGCAGCAGGAAGAGGCCGTCCGCCCCGAAGGCATCGGCGGTGCGCCAGATGGTGCCCACGTTGCCAGGGTCCTGGAGGCCGTCCAGCACCAGATAGCGGCTGCCGGAGAGGGTCTCGGGCAGGGTCCGGCCGGGAATGGCACACAGGAAGAGGACTTTCTGGGGGGTCTCGGTGAGGGCCACAGCCTTTAACAGGTCGGCGGGTACCTGGACCTGCCGGACAGTCTTGGGCAGGCCGGCCGGGGGCTCGTAGCCCTCCTGGCACACCAGCACCTGGATCTCAGCCCCCCATTTCAGAGCCTCTGCCAGCATTTTGGGCCCCTCGCACACCATCTGGCCCTGGGCACGCCGGTACTTCCGGTCGGCCCCCAGCTTGCGGATATGGGTGATGAGGGAGTTGGTTCTGCTTGTTATCTTTTCCATAGTCACTCCAATGCAATGACTGCTTCGTTTTTCTCCTGGGCGCCCAGGGTGAAGAGCACGTCCCCAGGCCGGAAGGTGACCTCCGGCTGGGGGGCGGGCAGGAAGGTGCCGTCGGTCCGCTGGATGGCCGTCACATGGACCTGCCAGCGCTTGGGGATCTCCAGCTCACCCAGGGTCTTTCCCCGCCAGGACCAGGGCACTGGGGTCTTCACCAGGCTGTAGCCCTTGGCCAGGGGGATGTAGTTGAGTACTTCCTTATTGTCTAACGTATGGGCCAGGTTCCGGCCGCTCTCCCGCTCGGGGAAGACCACCTGGTCGGCTCCGATGCGCTTGAGAAGCTCCTCATGGCTGGCTGACCGGGCCTTGCAGACGATCCGGGGGATGCCCAGCTCCTTCAGGTTCAGGGTGATGAGGACGCTGGTACCGATGTCGTCGCTGAAGGCCACCACAGCGCAGTGGGCCTCCTTGACCCCCAGGGCTTGGAGGACCTCCGGGTCCTGACAGTCGGCGGTCACCGCCTGGGTGACCTTGTCGGCAATGGTCTGGACAGCCTTGGGGTCGGTGTCGATGGCCAGGACCTGATGGCCCAGGTCGGCCAGCTCCTCTGCCACGGCAGAGCCGAAGCGGCCCAGGCCGATGACCACAAAAGTTTTCATAGGGTCCTCCTTTCCGGACTCAGCCGATGAAAAGATCGCAGGTGGGATAGGCGATCCTGGTCTCTGCCGGCCGTCGGATCAGGAAGGCCAGGGACAGGGCCAGAACACCCGCCCGGCCCAGAAACATGAGGGCCAGTAGGATGGATTGGCTGAACATGGTCAGCCCTGCCGTGATCCCCGTGCTCAGGCCTACCGTGCCGATGGCGGCCACCGTCTCGAAGAGGACTGGCAGGAAGGGCAGCCCCTCCCAGTGGGCCAGGACCACCGCCGCCAGAAAAGCGGTGATGACCACCACAAAGGTAAGGGTCATGGCGTTTCGCACCTGGTCCCGGGGAATGGTCCGTCCGGCGATGACCGTCTCGGGTCTGCCCCAAAGACCGGCCCACAGGGCGGCGGCCAGGACCAGAGCGGTGACCACCTTGATGCCGCAGGCGGTGGAGCCGCTGCAACCGCCGATGACCATGAACAGGAGGCTCACGGCCTGGGCGGCCTCTCCCATCTCGCCCTGGTCGAAGAGGGCAAAGCCGGCCGTGCGCAGGTTCACTGACTGGAACAATCCTCCCACCACACGGTCTGCCGGGGCCATGGCCCCCAGAGTGGCCGGGTTGGACCACTCCGCCCAGGTGAAATACACCCAGCCCAGGAGCAGGAGAACGCCGGTGGCGGAGATGGCCAGACGGCTGTAGAGGGTCAGGCTCCGCCAGTTCTTGGCCCGGAGCAGATCCTCCCACACGAAAAAGCCCAGGCCGCCGATGACGGTGAGCATCATGTGGACCATGAGAACATGGGGGTCGTCGGCAAAGTCCCAGAGACCGCCTCCCATAAGCTCAAAGCCTGCGTTGCAGAAGGCGGAGACGGCATGGAAGAGACTCTTCCACAGGCCGTCCCCCCAGCCGTATTCCGGAACGAACCGGACGGCCAGCAGGAGGGTCCCTGCCAGCTCAAAGAAGATGGTCCCGATGAGGCCGTGGCGGACCAGTCTGGTAACTCCGCCGATGCTGCGCAGCCCCAGGGCTGAGGCAAGCATCACCCGCTGAGAGAGGATGATCTCCCGGCGGAAGAGGAGAAGGATCAGGCTGTAGGCCATCATGAAGCCCAGAGCTCCCAGCTGGACCAGCACCAGGATGACCAGCTGACCGGCAAAGGACCACTGGCTGGCGGTATCCGCCAGGGTAAAGCCCGTGACACAGACCGCCGAGGCCGAGGTGAAGAGGCTGGTGAACAGCCCGGGGCTCTCCCCCGACCGGGACATGGCCGGCAGCAGGAGAAGCAGGGTCCCCGCCAGGATCATGATGGCAAAGGACAGGGCGGCCGTCCGGGCCGGGTTCAGCCCCGCCCGGGCCCGCCAGGTCTTCGTCTTCTTTCCCATATCAGCCCAGGAAGACGAAACAGGCAAAGGTCACACAGATCTGAGCCAGATGGATGAGCTGGTCATTCACCAGATTGATCGCATGCCGATTGGCCTTCAGGTTGTCCACATAGCCGTGGATGGCGGCGTTGATGACGAAGGAGACCACAAAGGCCAGGGACACATCGAAATCGAACCAAATCCAGGCCAGAGGCAGGTGGATCATAAAGCTCCAGCTCATGGAGTGGATGACCAGGGCCATGATGTAGTCGTGCTTGTACAGCTCGTCCGGGGCTACTTCCAGCCACCAGGACCGCTGCTTGAAATTGGCCAGCTTGCCCTGAAGGACCCAATCGTCCACAATGTGGGCAAAGATCATGGCCAGAAACATGAAGTAGATCATAGGTTTCCCTCTCCAGAACATAGAAAAATGGGACCCGGCAGGCTACAATCCCTCCGTCTCGCCTGTCGGCGAGCCACCTCCCTTTACACAAGGGAGGCTTTCAGGGCTGTGCTAACCCCAAGGCTCCCTTGTGTAAAGGGAGCTGTCAGCGAAGCTGACTGAGGGATTGTTGACCCAAAGGGCTCCTCTTTTTCCCGATAGAGTAGAATAGGGTACAGAAGAGATTCCCCTCTGTACCCTATTTCGGCATTTTTTAATTAGTCCAGGGGCTTCATGGTGGGGAACAGGATGACATCACGGATGGAGTCAGCGCCGGTGAGCAGCATAGCGCAGCGGTCGATGCCGATGCCCAGGCCGCCCGTGGGGGGCAGACCGTACTCCAGGGCGTTGATGTAGTCCTCGTCCATCATGCCGGCTTCCTCGTCGCCCTTGTCACGCATCTCAACCTGCTTCTGGAAACGCTCCTTCTGGTCGATGGGGTCGTTCAGCTCGGAGAAGGCGTTGCCCATCTCGCTGCGGCAGATGAAGAGCTCAAAGCGCTCGGTGAGGCGGTGATCCTTGGGGGACTTCTTAGCCAGGGGGGAGACATCCACGGGATGCATGGTGATGAAGGTGGGCTGGATGAGCTTCTCTTCGATCTTCTGGTCGAAGCACTCATACAGGGCATGGCCCCAGGTGGGCTCCACGCCGTCCATGTCCACGCCAACGCTCTTGGCGGCGGCCACGGCTTCCTCGTTGGTCTCGATGGTCATGAAGTCCACGCCCAGGTACTCCTTGACGGCCTCTGCCATGGTCAGGCGGCGGAAGCCGGGAGCCAGGGAGATCTTCTCGCCCTGCCATTCCACATCATAGGTGCCCAGGATGCTCATGGCGG
>JAFXCU010000162.1 GCA_017521345.1 Ruminiclostridium sp.
GCCCCCTGCCAACTCTTCCAGCGGCAAGGGCTTCATCTGGCCCGTGTCCGGCTACCGCCGGGTGTCCTCTCCCTTTGGCTGGAGAAATTGCCCCTTCCACGGCCGTGAGTATCACAGCGGTATCGACATCCCCGCACCCTCCGGCACCCCCATCCTGGCCTCCAAGGCCGGTGTGGTCATCGTGTCCACCTATGGTTCCTCCTATGGCAACTACGTGACCATCGCCCACGCAGACGGCAGCCGTACCCTGTACGCCCACATGGTCTCCCGCTCTGTCTCTGCAGGCCAGACCGTGTCCCAGGGCCAGAAGATCGGCGGCGTCGGCACCACCGGCAGCTCCACCGGCAACCACCTGCACTTTGAAGTGTGGCTGAACAGCTCCAAGAGCAGCCGCGTGAACCCCGTGGCCTATTGTTCTTAACAAAACATAGAAATGGACCTCTCATCACTGAGAGGTCCATTTTTTATGTGAGATTGCAGCGAAATTCAATACGGCTTGTTCAGAAGCTGTTTTAACTCATCACAAGAAATCCAGCGTTCTCCCTTATGCAACATACTATGGCAGTTTGAGCATACCATCACAAAGTCATCAATAGTGGTAACATCGGTGGTGTTCATTTTTGCTATAGGTGTTTTGTGATGTGCTTCAATAAAACCGGCGCCAAGGGCACCATATGTTTTTGAAAAATCAAATTCACAAATCTCGCAGAATATGCGTCCATTATTCTTGCGTTTAAAATGGTCCTTTGCGAGTTTTACTATCTGGGAATTTCTCTCACGTCTTAGGTGATGCGAAAGAATTTGATCTCCTTCGTGAACCGCCAAATCAATTGACGTAATAGGCCAGATTCCTAATTCCTCAATATCAAAGTATTTAATATCTGTATTTTCCATCAAGTCCCCTGCACTCCCTACAAGCTAAATACTTTTTTTCATCTCCAGAAACTTGAATTAAGATCCAATTCTCTGAACACGCATCGTTGCTATTTCCACAAAATGGACATTGCATTTGACCCTTTACCCGAACTCTAGGTCTTAACGGACGGGTATCATTTGCCTTGAAAATGGTTTCAAGTTCTGACGGGCTGCCAACACAAAGCTCTGCAATTCGTTTTACTTTCACCTTTGTAAGCTGTGAAAGTAAATTGATATTTGCACCTTTTAATACTAATTCAGTAATTGTTTTGTATCTCAATTTGGCTGTGGTAGTATGGTCAAGTGCGTATTTCATAAGCAAAAATAGTTGGCTAGCATCTGGGTAGCCATTAGTATCTAGGTAGTGTGTTCCGTTTTTCTTAATGAATAATCGTTGTGTTTGAGCGGAAGTATTTTCTATTATGAGTTGTCTGCTTTTTAAGTACAGAGCAAAGTTTTGAGCAAGGCCATCATCGATAGGCAACCTAAAAGACTCTACTTGAAGGATTCGGTCTTGCAAACATAAATCACTAATGTTTAAGGAGGGGATGGTTTCGTTGCTCAAGCCATACTTTTGGACTAATTCAAGGGCAAGGGCCGATACAAGCCGTCCATAATGGTTAGGTTTATAGTTTTCAATTGAAATAGATTTTTCGATTTCTTCTTCAAGATTCTTGGTATTATAAAACGCTCTAATTTCTTCGATGAGTTTCTCATAATCATCATGGGACATGCATTCTCTTCTTTCTGGGGGTCTCAATAAAGCGATCATATCCCTGGCATTATTTTCGAAATCATTTTTCTCAGGAACGCTTAAAAGAAAATCGTTTATAAGCTTATAATTATTGCAGACGGTTTCACAAAGAGCTAAGATTGTACGTCGATAATCTCCAGCAGCTTGCTTTGATGGTGAATTACTAAGATAGTCGTCCAGGCTTTTGAGTAAGTAATCCTTGTCTATGATGCCAAATATATCTGGATTTATTAAAGCAGCTTCGCCAAAGTCATATCTTAGGCAGTTTAGAAAAAATCTTGCTTTGGGCTTGTCATTTTTGTTTTTCAGGCTTTCAATGTAGTTTTCTAGATAGTCATTAAATTGCATATTCTCCATTTTGTAGCCCCCCAGTGCTTTGTTCATAATTCATTATAGCAGACACAGCTAGCAAGTCAATGAGAAGGCCTCTCTAGCAAGAACTAGAGGGGCCTTTCAAAGGAGGGGCGGGGGGGCTGTGTCAACACGTCTATGAGCCCTTTGCGGTCATTTTCAGCAACCATCTTTAGAAGGGGAGGTTGGCTTTTTGATGATACCGCAAACTGCCATCAAAATGGCAAACAAACCGTGAAGAATAAGAAAGAGATGCCCTGGGGCATCTCTTTTAATAGTGCACACTGAAATATTCGTCATCTTCATAGGGCGACATGATGTTCTGGAAGAAGGAAACATCCTCCTCCGTGGCTCCCTCAATATACAGTTCCGTGCCGTAGTGGGCGCTGCAGAAGCGCAAGTCGCCTCGTTCCACATTGATGGTAAAATACTTGGTCATCTTATTGTAGATGGTCTTGTCCGCTGGCTCGTCCGACAGGATCTCCTCCAGAAATTCCGCCGTCACGGTCCCCTTAATGGAGACCTCGTAGCCCTCTTCCGTGAGGGGGCCATAGGCAGAGGCCAGCCCAATTTCTTCCTCTTCTTCCTTCCAGCAGCGGATCTCCAGGGCATCCCCCACCCGGAGGAAATGCTTGACCACTTCCCGCCACCAGTGAGAGGAAACAGATCGGTCGATCATCTGTAAACTGATTCCGGGCATAAGGCACCTCCTTTTTATCGGGTAACCGTCAGGCAGTAGAAGGAGGGGCGTTCCGGATACTTTTTATCCGGGGTATTCCAGATCTCTGCCTGTTCCAGTTCTTTGATGTGGGCTGAGGTCAGGTCCTGGATGGACAGGGTTTGACGATGGATAAAGGGCCGCTCCTCGAATTCATAGTAATCCATCAGCCACACGAGCCAGAGTTCCACAGTGTCCGTGTTCTGCAAAGCGGTTCGGATGTACTCTATGATCTGCCGGGCCCGGCCGTCAGTGTAGTTCCACTCCAAAGAAACCCCGTATGCTCTACCGGTATAGTCTTCTGCATAGGGGAAGTGGTGCAGAAAAAAGTTGTCATCTGCCCCGCCGTCATAGATGGTTCCCTCGTCGATGTTGATCTCCAAGGGATAGTCCTGAGGAGGACGCCATTCCGGCAATGGGATATCCGCGGCAATCAGTCTGCACGCACTCATTGGGACTTCCTCTCTAAGCCCACCACCGTCAGCAGGCCATCCTTCACCGTAAACTTCACGTCCACGGTCCCGAAGGCCATGCCGTAGACCCGCTCCGGGTCATCCTGGTAGGAGGGGCGGGGGTCCTGGGCCAGCACGCCTACGAGACCCTCCCGGTCCTGTTCCGGCACCTGGGCCAGCAGGGCGGGGGGGAAGGCCACCTCCAGCTTGTACCCCTGATATCCGGCGGTGAAGCCTCCCAGGGCCTCGGGGTGGGAGTCGGTGTAGGGCAGGTAGGGCTTGATGTCAAAGATGGGGGTGCCGTCCAGTAGGTCGGCCCCGGACACGTGGATGACGGGACCCAGGGTGGGGTGGAGCTCCACCCCGTCCAGCTTCACGGAGGACAGGCCGATGGCATTGGGCCGGAAGGGGGAGCGGGTGGAAAAGACACCCATCCGGGTGTTGCCCCCCAGGCGAGGAGGCCGGACGGTGGGGGACCAGTCCTCCCGGACGGCCTTGGAGAAGGACCAGATGAGCCACAGGTGGGAGAATCCCTCCATACCCCGCAGGGCGTCGGCGTTCCGGTACTCCGGTTCAAAGACGATGGTGGACTTGAGACCCTCCACCAGACCACTCTGGCGGGGAATACCGAACTTGGACGGGAAGGAACTGTGCATCCTAGCAATGATTTTCATGGGTACGGTTTCAGACATGGAAATACCCTCCTGTGGGAAAACTGATTATAATCAGTATACCGGGGATGGAGCCGGGTGGCAAGGAAATCTTTTCCGTTTATACCTTGCAGGCGGCAGAAAGCATGATATAATATACTTTACGAGTAAACCGCTGTTTTCAGCGAAACCATACAAAGGAGCGGAGTGCAATGAGCAAGATCATCACAGGGGCCCAGGCGGCCGCCATGGTGAAGGATGGCTGCACCATCACCACCACGGGCTTCAACGGTTTTGGCTGCCCCGAAGACCTGATGATGTCCCTGGCCGACCACTACGACCAGACTGGACACCCCAGAGACCTGCGCCTGGTGAAGTGCACCAGCCAGGGTGACGGCAAGGGCCGCGGCCTGAGCCAGCTGGCGGCCAAAGAAGGAATGTTCAAGGAAGTGGTCCTCACCCACATGGGTTACGACCCCGGCCTGCGGAAGCTGGTCCAGGAGGAGAAGGTCACCTGCCATATGATCCCCCTGGGCAACATGATGAGCCTCTTCCGGGCCATCGCCGCCGGTCTGCCCGGCGCCATCGCTACCACCGGCATCGGCACCTTTGCCGACCCCCGCAACGGCGGCGGCAAGGCCAACCAGAAGACCTGGGCTTCCGGCAAGGAGGTGGTCAGTCTGGTGGAGCTGGGAGGCAAGGAGTGCCTGTTCTATCCCTCCTTCCCCATTGATATCTGCTTCATCCGGGCCACCTATGGCGACGAGACGGGCAACCTCTCCATCAAGAACGAGGCCATGAACATCGAGCAGTTTGAGGTGGCCGCTGCCGTCCACAACTCCGGCGGTATCGTCATCGCCCAGGTGGACCGTATCGTGAAAAAGGGCACCATCCCCACCAAGGACGTGCTCATCCACGGCTTCATGGTGGACTACCTGGTGGAGGGCCGGCCCGAATACAGTATGCAGAGCTTTGAGACCGATCTGTTCCGTCCCGAGATCGCCGGACTGGCCACCACCCCCTCGGCAGGCTTTGAGCCTCTGCCCATGGGCCCCCGGAAGGTCTGCTGCCGCAGAGCTGCCCTGGAGCTCAAGCCCAACTCCCTCATCAACCTGGGCATCGGTATGCCCGGCGGCATCGGCTCCGTGGCCGATGAGGAGGGGATCTCCGACCTGTTCACCCTGTCCATGGAGTGCGGCCCTCTGGGCGGCATCCCCCTGGGGGGCATCGACTTCGGCGCAGCTGTGAACCCCGAGGCCATGTACCGCATGGCGGACATTCTGCAGATCTACGACGGCGGCGCCCTGGACATGGCCGTCCTGGGCTTTGCCGAGACCGACGGCATGGGCAACGTAAACGCCCACAGCTTCAACGGCCGGACCGTGGGTCCCGGCGGCTTCATCGATATCACCCAGAACGCCAAGAAGCTCTGCTTCATCGGAACCTTCACCGCTGGTAAGCAGGATGTGGTGGTCACTGAGGACGGCCTGGTGGATATCCGCACCCAGGGTCCCCAGAAGAAATTCCTGGAGCAGGTGGGTGCCATCACCTTCTCTGGCCGTGAGGCCATCCGCAAGGGGCAGGAAGTCCTGTACATCACCGAGCGGGCGGTCTTCAAACTGGAGCAGGAGGGCCTGACCCTCATCGAGATCGCCAAGGGTGTGGACCTCCAGAAGGACATCCTGGACCACATGGACTTTGTGCCCGTCATCCCTGACGACCTGCGGTTCATGGATCCCCGCCTCTTCCGGGATCAGCCCATGGGTCTGAACCCCACAGCGGTGGAAAAGGCCGAGCCGGAATACGAGTTCTGGCGTGACCTGCGGCCCAACGCTGAGAAAGAAAACTGAGGAGTAGTCATCCTATGATCCAAGATATTTTTCCCAAAGAGTACCACGTAGAGTTCGCCTGGAAGGAGCCCAAGGCAGAGGACCTGTGCTTCGTCTTCCGCCGGGGGGACGTGCTGGAGCATCTGCTTTCCCTCCCCACCTACGGTGAGCTGGAGGCCTACGCCCAGAAGACCTTCTACCTCTTCCGGGTGGATGACCGGGACTACTTCCTGGTTTGGCTGAAGGAGGATGCCATCCCCCAGGGCTATGACTGGCACCCCATGCGTCTGGAGCGGGAGCTCAAGAGCAAGGAACTGAAGTTTGCCGAGTTCACCGCCAACCACCTGGATATCTGGTACCGGGCCAACCGCTTCTGCGGCCACTGCGGCACCCCCACCCAGCACGACCAAAAGGAGCGGATGCTCCGCTGCCCCAACTGCGGGGAGATGATCTTCCCCAGAATTTCTCCCGCCGTCATCATCGCTGTCACCGACGGGGAGCGCATCCTCATGACACCCTACCGCCGGGGCAAGTACCGGGGCTACGGCCTGTTGGCCGGTTTCGTGGAGATCGGCGAGACCGCTGAGGAGACCGTCCGCCGGGAGGTCATGGAGGAAGTGGGCCTGAAGGTCAAGGATATCCGCTACTACGGCAGTCAGCCCTGGGGCGTGGTGGGCAACCTGTCCATCGGCTACTTCTGCCATTTGGATGGGGACGACACCATCTACCTGGACGGCCAGGAGCTGGCCAAGGCCGACTGGTACACCCGGGGCCAGGTGGAGCTGGAAAACGAGGACTACAGCCTGACCAACGACATGATTTGCGCCTTCCTGGAAGGACGCTGGAACTGATACACATACAAGAAAAGAGGAACCCAAATGCTGCACGAGATCGCACCCAAACAGTACCACGTGGAATTTGCCAAGAAGCAGCCCGGCGATGACGCCATCTGCTTCGTGTTCAAAGGCCCTGAGATCTTAGAGAAGATGGTGGACGACGTCCTTCTGCCCCCCACCTACGGGGAGATCAAGGAGAAGGTTCAGAAATACATCTACCTCTTCGCCATCGACAACACCGAGTATTACCTGGCCGACCTGAAGGAGGAGGACATCCCCGAGGGCTACGGCTGGTGGATCGTCCGCAACGCCCCTGAGCACCGTGCCCAGGACCAGCACTTTGCCGAGTACACCGCCTACCAGCTCTACGTCTGGTACCGGGACAACCAGTTCTGCGGCCGCTGCGGCACCCACACTGAGGCCGACGGTTCCCTCCGTATGCTCCGCTGCCCCAAGTGCGGCAACATGATCTTCCCCCGGATCACCCCTGCCATCATGGTGGCGGTCACCCACGAGGACAAGATCCTGGTGACCCGCTACAAGGGTCGGGCCTACAAGGGATACGCTATGATCGCCGGCTTCAACGAGATCGGCGAGACCGCCGAGGAGACCGTCCGCCGTGAGGTCCTGGAGGAAGTGGGTCTCCACGTGTCCGAGGTCAAGTATTACAAGAGCCAGCCCTGGGGCATCGACGGCAACCTGATGCTGGGCTACTTTGCCAAGCTGGACGGCTCTTCCGAGATCGACCTGGACCGCCAGGAGCTGGCCCAGGCCGCCTGGCTCTCCCGGGACGAGCTGGGGGAGGACACCATCCGCTATCAGTACAGCCTGGCAGGTGACCTGGTGGACGCCTTCCGCCGGGGCGAGCACGAGTAAAGAGAGGGAGAGAATATGGAACTGACCTACGAAAAGGCCCTGGAGCTGCTGAAGGAGTACAACAAGGAGGACTTCCACCTCCAGCACGCCTATGTGGTCTCCGACGTTATGGGCTGGTTTGCTGAGCAGCTGGGCTACGGGGAGGAGAAGGATTTCTGGGCCCTGGTGGGCCTCCTTCACGACCTGGACTATGAGCAGTATCCCGACCAGCACTGCATCAAGTCCCAGGAGATCATGCGGGAGCGTGGTCTGGACGAGCGGCTCATCCGTGCCACCGCCAGCCACTGCTACGGCATCTATGTGGATATCAAGCCGGAACACCAGATGGAGAAGGTCCTCTTTGCCACCGACGAACTCACCGGCCTCATCGGGGCCGCCGCCATCATGCGTCCCTCCAAGAGCGTGGAGGACATGGAGGTCAAGTCCCTGAAGAAGAAGTTCAAGGACAAGAAGTTCGCCGCAGGCTGCTCCCGTGACATTATCCAGCAGGGTGCAGATATGCTGGGCTGGACCCTGGAGGAGCTCATGGAGCAGACCATCCAGGCCATGCGTGCCAGCAGCCACGTCAACTAAACCCAAAGGCTCCCCACCGGGGAGCCTTTTTACTTTGCAGACCCATAGGTGAGGCACTTTGCCTGTAGGGGCCGATGCCCACATCGGCCCGCTCTCTGCCGATATCCCGCACCGTATGTTTTAACGCATTTCCGTAGGGGCGGATTCCATATCCGCCCGCAGCCGTTGAAGTTACCCGCCACTTATGGTATTCTAAAACAAAACAACAACCAACGGGAGGGACCCGCCATGACAGAATCCCAACAGAAACAGGCTGCCCGCCAATTCATAGCCGACTGGACCAGCCGGGGCGACGAGAAGCAGGACACCCAGACCTTCTGGCTGAATCTGCTCCAAAACGTCTTCGGTGTGGAGGAACCCCACAAGTTTATCTCCTTCGAGATGCCCGTGAAGCTCAGCCACACCAGCTTCATTGACGGCTACATCCCCGCCACCCGGGTCCTCATCGAGCAGAAGAGCCAGGACATCAACCTGAAAAAGGGGTACAAGCAGTCCGACGGTTCTCTCCTGTCCCCCTTCCAGCAGGCCCGGCGCTATGCAGGCTATCTGCCCCACGACCAGAACCCCCGGTGGATCGTGGTCTGCAACTTCCAGGAGTTCCACATCCACGACATGAACTTCCCCAACGGCGAGCCCGAGGTCATCCGCCTGACCGACCTGGAAAAGGAAGTCTACCGCCTGAAATTCCTGGTGGACACCGGCAGCGCCCACATCAAGAAGGAGATGGAGGTCTCCCTCCAGGCCGGTACTCTGGTGGGCAAGCTCTACGATGCCCTTCTCAAGCAGTACAAGGACCCCACCGACCCGGAGACCCTGAAAAGCCTCAACGCCCTGTGCGTCCGTCTGGTTTTTTGCCTGTATGCCGAGGATGCGGGCATCTTCGGCCAGCACGGCATGTTCCACGACTACCTCCGCCGGTTCGAGGCCCGGGATGTCCGCAAGGCCCTCATGGACCTCTTCGAGATTCTTGACACCAAGGAGGAAGATCGTGACCCCTACCTGGACGAGGACCTGCTGGCCTTCCCCTATGTGAACGGCGGCCTCTTTGCCGATAAGTCCGTGGTCATCCCCCGGCTGGACGGGGACATTGTGGACCTGATTCTGGAAAAGGCCAGCGCGGATTTTGACTGGTCGGTCATCAGCCCCACCATCTTCGGTGCCGTCTTTGAGTCCACCCTGAACCCCGAGACCCGCCGGTCCGGGGGCATGCACTACACCAGCATCGAAAATATCCACAAGGTCATCGACCCTCTCTTTCTGGATGACCTCCGGGCCGAGCTGGACCAGATCAAGGCCATCCCCGTGGACAAGACCCGGGAGAAGCAGCTGAAAGCCTATCAGACCAAGCTGGCCGGACTGACCTTCCTGGACCCCGCCTGCGGGTCGGGCAACTTCCTCACCGAGACCTACCTGTCCCTCCGACGGCTGGAAAATGAGGTCATTGATGCCCTCCAATACGGCCAGATCACCCTGGGCCAGGTCACCGACCCCATCCAGGTGTCCATCGGCCAGTTCTACGGCATCGAGATCAACGACTTTGCCGTGACGGTAGCCAAGACCGCCCTGTGGATCGCCGAGAGCCAGATGATGCAGGAGACCGAGAAGCTGGTCCGCCATGATTTGGACTTCCTGCCCCTGCGGTCCTATGCCAACATCGAGGAGGGCAACGCCCTGCGGATGGACTGGGAGACCGTGGTGCCCAAGGAGAAGCTGGACTATATCATGGGGAATCCGCCGTTTGTGGGCTATTCCCTCCAGACCAAGGAGCAAAAGGCTGATATCCTGTCCATCTATGTGGACGAGAAGGGGAAGCCTTATAAGACGGCGGGCAAGATCGACTATGTCTCCGGCTGGTATTTTAAGGCCGCCCAGTACATGAACGGAACCGAGGTTCGCACGGCTTTCGTTTCCACCAATTCCATCACCCAGGGTGAGCAGGTGGCCGGTGTGTGGAAGCCCCTGTACGACCGCTTCGGCATCCATATTGACTTTGCCCACCGGACCTTCCGCTGGGACAGTGAAGCCAGTTTGAAGGCCCATGTCCATTGTGTGATCGTGGGGTTTAGCGTTGCGGAGAGTGATAAGCCCAGGAAAATATATACCGGGGAACGCTATCAAGTTGCAGAAAATATCAATGCGTATTTGCTAGATGCGGAGATGATTTTTGTCGAAGCGCGTACAAAGGCGATTTGTAATGTTCCTGTGTTGCAGAACGGCGGAAAGCCTACCGAAGGTGGTTTTTTGATTCTTTCTGAAGAAGAAAAAGACGAGTTGCTTCAAGCAGAACCACAAGCGATAGAATTTATCCGCCCCTATATGATGGGAAAAGATTTTATTTCCCGTAGACCTCGTTACTGCCTGTGGATGGTTGGAGCAAGTCCTGCCGCAATTAAGCAGTGCCCGAAGGTACGAAAGCGTATTGAACAAGTGCGTGAGTATCGCATTGCTAGCCCTAAGGCTGCTACGCAAAAGAAAGCGGAAACACCGATGTTATTTGACGAAGTGAGGGAATGCAAAACAGAGTATGTTGCAATTCCCAAGGTGTCCTCCGAAAACAGACGCTATATTCCGATGGATTATCTCCCGGCTGAAATCATTCCAGGAGATAAACTGTTTATGCTACAAGAAGCATCGCTATATCACTTTGGTGTTTTGATGTCAAATGTTCATATGGCATGGATGCGAGCAGTTTGTGGGAGACTTAAAAGCGACTACAGCTATTCAAATACTATCGTGTATAACAATTTCCCTTGGCCCACACCTACCGAAGCCCAAAAGGACAAGATCGAGCAGACAGCCCAGTCGATCTTGGATGCCCGTGCCCTCTACCCGGATGCTTCCCTGGCTGATCTTTACGATGAAGCCACCATGCCGGTAGAACTCCGCAAGGCCCATCAGGCCAACGACCGAGCCGTCATGCAGGCATACGGTTTCGACATCAAAACCACCACCGAAGCCATCTGTGTGGCTGAACTGATGAAGATGTATCAAGAGATTACAGAAGAAAAATAAGTGGAGAAGCTATATGGGAGAAGATTTAACATTATCATTGATGCTCGATGCGGTGAGAAATAAGTATATTGCACTAACGAATGAAGGGGTGTCGAGAGAAGATGCGATATTAAGGATTTCAAAATTGGATTTTGAAAAGATTCTAACTGATGTTACGGATACTATGTCAACGGACTGTATTGAATCCTTTGAACAGAATATGTATGAGAATGTTTTGTGCTCTCGTCTTCGGGTGGAGAAGTTTTTAGCGCATAATGAAGAAATCTGGTATAAAGGATTTATTGTTTCGGAAGCTATGTACCTGATTGTATTAGAGATGGCAGATAATCTTCGAGAATTAGTAATATCTTCACAAACAGATTTGCTCGAAGGAAAAGGAGTTCGTTACATGGTGTTGACGGAACTTCATGGACGGGCGTGCCAGCAGTATTTAGAGATACTACATTTGCTAAAGGGTGGCTTTGCGGATGGAGCATTTGCTCGGTGGCGTTCATTGTATGAATTGAGTATAATCTGTGAATTCATATCTGAAAACCCTGAAACAGTTGCGCAGGCATATCTTGATTCTGCTGATTCAGATGATGGAAAGAATACATGGGCGAAAACTGCAGAGTGCTTTAAGGATAGTAAACGAGTTACATTTGATAATATAAAGAAACAATGTTCATATGAAAACGAGTATTGGAAGGAATCCTACAGACTTGCAAATAAAATTGTTCACGCATCACCACTAGGAACATTTTCTCGTATGGGGGCAATTCGAACTACCGAGAAATTGATACCTGCTGGACGTAGTGATTACGGGCTTGCAATTCCTGCAATGAATGCGGCAGTCTCTCTTTTCTTAGTAACAGCCATCTATTTCAGTTTGACTGGGATCGGGGATGCACTCCTCTATGTTCAGACACTTGGGAAATGGATTGATAAAATTCAAACAGTCTATGAGGATATTCAAAAAGAATGTTTTGATTTAGGCGGTGAAGCCTTAGAAATAGATTGACTTGGCCTGCTTTGAGACGAGGAAACGTTGAATTAGGAGTAGCCCTCATTGTGGTAGTAGGAGTGGAGGTTGTCGAACTACGTGGGCAACAATCCCTCAGTCTTTTGCCTGCGGCAAAATCCAGCTCCCTTTGCACAAGGGAGCCTGAGGTGGGTGCGCCCCTGCAGGTTTTCCGATAAAAAAAGACCGCCCTCGGGCGGTCTTTTCGTTTATCCAATTCCATTTACCAAAGTCCCATCACGTGCTGCATCAGCAGGCTTACGATGGTGATGCCCGCCCAGCAGGAGGCGCCCAGGATGAGGGGTCTGCCGCCGGACTTCACCAGTTTCACGATATTGGTATTCAGGCCAATGGCAGCCATGGCCAGGACGATGAAGAACTTGCTCAGGGTCTTGATGGGGGCGAACACAGCGGCGTCCACGCCCAGGGAGACCGCCACGGTGGTGATGATGGAGGCCCCGATGAAGTACAGGATGAAGAAGGGGAAGATGGCTTTGATGCTCACCTTCTTGCCCTCTTGGGCCTGGCTCTTTCGTGCCTGGATGACGGACAGTACCAGAACGATGGGGATGATGGCCAGGGTCCGGGTGAGCTTCACGGTAACCGCCTTGTCCAGGGTCTGGGTGCCCAGGCCCCACATGCTGTCCCAGGTGGAGGCGGCGGCAGTGACAGAAGAAGTGTCGTTGACGGCGGTGCCGGCGAAGATGCCGAAGGCCTCCCCGGAGAGGGTGTCAAAGCCGATGGCCGCACCCAGGGGCGGGAAGATGATGGCCGCCAGGACGTTGACGAAGAAGATCACGGAGATGGCCTGGGCCACTTCCTCGTCATCTGCGTCGATGACCGGGGCGGTGGCCGCCACAGCGGAGCCGCCGCAGATGGAGGAGCCCACACCGATGAGGGTGGAGATCTTGCCGGGGATGTGCATGGCTTTGTGGAGGACCCAGGCGATGATAAGGGAGGTGGAGATGGTGCAGACGATGATGGGCAAAGACTGCTTGCCGGTCTCCAGGATGACACCCAGGTTCAGGCCGAAGCCCAGGAGGATGACCGCCCACTGGAGGATCTTCTTGGAGGTAAACTTGATGCCGGGGGCCAGGTTGGTCTTGTCCTTGATGGGGATGGTGATGAGCATACCCAGCAGGATGGCGATGATGGGGCCGCCGATGAGGGGGAAGGCCTGGCCCAGCAGCCAGGCGGGAACGGCGATGGCCAGGCAGAGGGCCAGACCCTTGCCGTTGGTGCTTAGAAATTTCATGGGATGCGCCTCTTTTGAAAAGAATATGGGGGAATTTATCCTGCTCTATCCTACAAGACTCTGGGGATTGTGTCAAGGTATGTGGATGGGATTTTGTTGTTTCTTAATGGATGATATCGTGTTGTTTATTTGCACAAAGAAACTTATTACAACGATAAAAGTTTTTCTGCCTTGGTGCTATTTGAACATAATGAAGGGTAAAGTTGCAGGAAGTTTGGTTGGGGCATTCATTTACAGAATCTCGTCCAAGTGCTAGGATTATCCCAATCAATTTCCAGCCGACCCAACGGGGTAAAACGGCAATGAAACCACCGGCACAATGGAACCGCCATTTGGCCAGGAACTGAGGAGGATGCATCATGGCAAGACAGAAAAAGACAATGGACGGAAACACGGCAGCGGCCCATGTCTCCTATGCTTTCACAGAAGTAGCCGCCATTTACCCCATTACCCCCTCCTCTGTCATGGCGGAACTGTCAGATAAATGGTCTGCAGAGGGCAGAAAGAATCTGTTCGGTCAGCCGGTGAAGGTTTCGGTCATGCAGTCCGAGGGTGGTGCAGCCGGCGCGGTCCATGGTTCTCTGACGGCCGGTGCCCTGACCACCACCTTTACGGCCTCCCAGGGTCTGCTGCTCATGATCCCCAATATGTATAAAATTGCAGGAAGCCTCCTTCCGGGCGTCACCCATGTCTCTGCCCGAGCGCTGGCCACCCACGCTCTGTCCATCTTTGGGGACCACTCCGACGTGATGTC
This sequence comes from Ruminiclostridium sp., assembly GCA_017521345.1. Next base: position 13,976 of record JAFXCU010000162.1, read on the forward strand.
CTGCCGGTCCACGGGCTACGCCATGCTGTGCAGCAACAATCCCCAGGAAGTCATGGATCTGGGGGCGGTGGCCCACCTGGCCGCGCTCAAGGGACGGGTCCCCTTTCTCCACTTCTTTGACGGCTTCCGCACTTCCCACGAGATCAAAAAGGTTGAGGTCTGGGACTACGAAGAACTGAAGGAAATGGTGGACATGGAGGCTCTGGCGGCCTTCCGTGCCCGGGCGCTGAACCCGGAGCATCCCGTCCTCCGGGGATCTGCCCAGAACCCGGATATCTTCTTCCAGACCAGCGAGACCAGAAATCAGTACTACGATGCCCTGCCTGCTGTGGTGGAGGACTATCTGGACCAGGTCAACCGCCGTCTGGGCACCAACTATCAGCTGTTCAATTTCTATGGCGCACCGGATGCAGAGACCGTTATGGTGGCCATGGGTTCCATGTGCGATGCCGCTGAAGAGGTGGTGGACTACCTGAACGCCCAGGGGGAGAAGGTGGGCCTGGTCAAGGTCCGTCTGTATCGTCCCTTTGTCACCGACCGCTTTCTGGTCGCACTGCCTGCCACGGTCCAAAATATCGTGGTCATGGACCGCTGCAAAGAGCCCTCTTCCATCGGGGAACCCCTGTATCAGGATGTGGTCACCGCTCTGGCCGCTTCCCCTCTGGCTGGTGTCAAGGTGGTGGGCGGCCGCTACGGGTTAGGGTCCAAGGACACCACCCCCGGCGGTATCCTGGCGGCCTTCCGGAACGGTCAGCGTGAGGACCCGGTCCGCAGCTTCACCATCAACATCGTGGACGATGTGACCCATCGCTCCCTTCCCATCCTGGAGGAGCCGGATGTGTCCGATGCAGACACCATCTCCTGCAAGTTCTGGGGTCTGGGAGGCGACGGCACCGTGGGTGCCAACAAGAACTCCATCAAGATCATCGGCGACAACACGCAGATGCAGGTCCAGGCCTACTTCCAGTACGACTCCAAAAAGTCCGGCGGCGTGACCATCAGCCATCTCCGCTTCGGAAAAAACCAGATCAAGGCCTCCTATTACGTCACCAAAGCGGATTTCGTGGCCTGCCATCTGGCCTCCTATATGGAGAAGTTTGACATCGTTCAGGATATCAAGCCCGGCGGCACCTTCCTGCTGAACTGTTCCTGGGACCTGGCCCAGCTGGAGGAGCGTCTTCCTGCTGCCGCCAAGCGGTACCTGGCCCGGAACAATATCCGGATGTTCACCTGCGATGCCACCCACAAGGCCATCGAGCTGGGGATGGGCAGCCGATCCAACACCATTCTCCAGGCTGCGTTCTTCAAGCTGGCCAATGTCATCCCGGTGGATGAGGCTGTCCAGCACATGAAGGATGCCATCGTCAAAAGCTACGGCCACAAGGGCATGGATGTTATCATGATGAACTACAGTGCCGTGGATGCCGGTGTGGAGAGCGTTCGGGAGATCCCGATCCCCCGGAAGTGGGCGGATGCTCAGGAGGCATCGGAACCCGTCCAGGTCAAGACCCACCGGGCCGACGTGGCAGATTATGTCCGCAACGTTATGATCCCCGCCAACGCCATGCGGGGAGATGCCATCCCGGTTTCCAAGCTTATGTCCGGTGCGGACGGCACCCTTCCCCAGGGCACTGCGGCCTTTGAAAAGCGAGGCATTGCCGTCAACGTTCCCCTCTGGGATGAAGAGGCCTGCATCCAGTGCAACCTCTGTTCCTACGTCTGTCCCCATGCCTGTATCCGCCCAGTGGTCATGGATGCCAGCGAGGTGGTGGAAGCCCCCAGAGGGACCAAGATGCACGATATGCGGGGCAAGGGGTGTGAGATCTACGCCTATGCCATGACCGTGTCCGTGCTGGACTGCACCGGCTGCGGCTCCTGCGTGTCTGTCTGTCCGGCCAAGACCAAGGCCCTGACCATGCAGCCCCTGGACAGCCAGCTGGAGGAACAGCAGATTTTTGCCTACGGCCAGGAGAAGGTCGTTCCCAAGCAGACCCCCTTCGCCAAGGAGACCGTGAAGGGCAGTCAGTTCCACCAGCCTCTCTTTGAGTTCTCCGGGGCCTGTGCCGGCTGTGGTGAGACCCCTTATGTGAAGCTGGTCACCCAGCTCTTTGGTGACCGGATGTACATTGCCAACGCCACCGGCTGTTCCTCCATCTGGGGCGGCAGCGCACCCTCCACCCCCTACACAGTTGACCGGGAAGGCCGTGGCCCTGCCTGGGAAAACTCCCTGTTCGAGGACGGCGCCGAGTTCGGCTACGGTATGAACCTGGCGGTGAATGCCCGTCAGACCGCCGCTGCCGACCTGGCCCGTGAGATCGCCCAGGATGAGCAGACTCCTGCTGCCGTGGCTCTTACGGCAAAGAAGTGGCTGAACCACCGGAAGGAGACCGAAGGTTCCCGCACCACAGGCAAGGCCCTGGCAGAAGCCCTGGCCCAGGCCATTTCCTCCGGGGCTGCCAATGGAGAAAAGCTCCAGGCCCTCCTTGGGATGCAGGATATGTTTGGGCTGAAGTCGGTCTGGTCCTTTGGCGGCGACGGCTGGGCCTATGACATTGGCTACAGCGGCGTGGACCATGTTCTGGCCTCCGGCGAGAACGTGAATATCCTGGTCCTGGATACCGAGGTCTATTCCAACACCGGTGGTCAGGCCTCCAAGGCAACCCCCACCGGTTCCGTTGCCCAGTTTGCTGCTGCGGGCAAGGCTGTCCGGAAAAAGGATCTGGCGGCCATCGCCATGCAGTACGGTACGGTCTACGTGGCCCAGGTCGCCATGGGTGCCGACTATAACCAGACCCTCCAGGCCCTCATTGAGGCCGAGTCCTATCCCGGACCTTCCATTGTCATTGCCTACGCTCCCTGCATCAACCACGGCATCAAGATGGGCATGAACAATGCCATGCTGGAGATGAAGGCGGCCGTCCACGCCGGCTACTGGCACCTGTTCCGGTATGACCCCCGCCGGGCAGAGAGGGGAAAGAACCCCTTCCAGCTGGATTCTCAGGAGCCCATCATGGACTTCCGCCAGTTCCTGGAGGGGGAGGTCCGGTACTCCTCTCTGAAGCTCACCTTCCCCCAGCGGGCCAGAGAACTCTTCGACCGGGCAGAGAAGGAGGCCAAGGCCAAGTACCAGCGCCTGGTTTCCCTGAGCCGTCCCTGGTGATTCTATACTTTTGCACTCTCCTCATTGCCATATACACATCCTTTAGAAAAACCCGGCAGAGCCAAAGCTCTGCCGGGTTTTTCGTGGTCATCGGTGTCTCACGGCCAGACAGTAGTTCACCCCGGGGGCGGCCTCTATGGGCCGGTTTGGGGAGAGGGCATTGTGACTGGCGAAGAAGCGGTTGGTGATGTCAGCGGGGGTCAGGTGTTCGTAGACCAGAAACCCATGCCGGGGCAGCAGGAATTCCATCTCCTGGAAGGTAAACAGCCCCCGGATGGGCTCACCGGCTCCCTGGGCCAGGTCGATCTGGACCTGAGAGAGCCGAGGGGTGGGATAGTCAAAGACCAGGGAACTGCCTGCGGGCATCAGATCCCGGAGGGCGGAAAGGATCTTAGGGAAGAGGGTTCTGGGCAGGTAATGGACCACCCCCATCAGTGCGCAGAAGGTGGGCTGTTTGGGTGAGAATCCGGCATCCAGCAGGGCAGAGGGCCAGTCCGGATCGGTCAGGTCGGCGGTTACATGGTGGACGTTTTCGGGAATGGGGATCCCGGCGGCTTTCAGCCTGGCCAGCTTGTCCTGCTGTTCCGGCTTGCGGTCTACCTCGAAGAGGGTCAAGTTTTTGGCCCAGTCAGGCTGGCGGTAGGGGAAGGTATCATAGCCCGCTCCCAGGAGGAGGACCTGGGTGGTCCCCAGGGGGACGGCGGTGCGGAGGGCATCCTCCCAGAAGGCTCCTCGGCCCAGAGGAGTGGGGGCCAGATGATGGGTCACGATGTGGGCCAGCGCCTTGTCTTCGCTGCCGGAAAAGTCCGGGCAGAAATAGCCGATTCCCTGGGCCATGTGCCGGGCAATGATATCATAGTCGTTCCCCAGCAGCTGCCGGGCCAAGGAGTCGGCATGGACAGGGAGCAGGGCATGCTCTGTGTGCCAGGCCCGGGCGAAAGCGCTCACCAGAGCGGTCATGTTTGCGTTCATTTGCATCACCTCTCTATTCTGAATATACCATCCGCCAGAAAAGGTCAAGACTTGAATTTTGGGCCGAAATGTGGTAATATGAAAACAGAAAAAGTTCCGGAATCTCGAAGATCCCGGAACTTTTTTCATCATTCTTTCGATTCTTGAATAGCAAAGTGCTTTTTTCGGATATATACAAAACAGAGGAACTGGACCAGGCCGGTGACCACCCAGGTAACGGGGTAGGACAGGAACAGAACTTCTACTGTGGGGTTCCAGGCGAAGATGGTGTGGAGCCACAGGATGCGCAGGCCGCAGACGCCCACCACCGAGACCAAGGTAGGGACCATGGCAAAGCCCATGCCACGCAGGGCGC
>JAFXCU010000163.1 GCA_017521345.1 Ruminiclostridium sp.
TCTCTCCACCGCCCCGCCACCCTAATTTTGATGGAGGAGCTGGAAAAGGCCGGGGTCACCGGCTATGTGGGCAAGGTAAATATGGACCGAAACGGTACCCCCGGCCTGCTGGAGGAATCCACCCGGGAGTCCATGGACGAGACCCTGGCCTGGCTGGACCAGTGCACACAGTTTTCTCACATCAAGCCCATCCTCACCCCCCGGTTCACCCCCTCCTGCACCGATGAGCTGATGGCCTTCCTGGGAAAGCTGGCGAAGGAGCGCAGCCTCCCCATCCAGTCCCACCTGTCAGAAAATCAGCGGGAGATCCAGTGGGTGCGGGAGCTTCATCCCGACTGCGGTCAGTACTGGCAGTCCTACCAGAAGTTCGGTCTGTGGAATGACCGCACCCTCATGGCCCACTGCGTCTGGTCAGATGAGACCGAGCGGGCGGCCATCAAAGCCGCCGGGGTCACGGTGGTCCACTGCCCCGACTCCAACCAGAACCTCTGCTCCGGCTTCGCCCCGGTCCGAAAGATGCTTCAGGAGGGTTTGAAGGTGGCCCTGGGCAGCGACATTGCCGGTGGGGACTGTCTGGATATGTTTGACGTGACCGCCTCTGCCATCCGGGCCTCCAAGGCCCGCCGCATCCAGGACACCTGGCAGACCGATTTTCTGACCATTCCCGAGGCCTGGTACCTGGCCACCTCTGCCGGAGCCCAGTTCTTCGGTCAGAAGCCCGGCTTCGCTCCCGGCAATGACTTCCACGCCATGGTGGTGGCCGCAGACAGCCCGGCCATCACCCAAGGCCTGCCCCCCATCCAGCGGCTGGGCCGGTGCATCTACCGCCGTCAGCCCGATGCCATCCGGGCGGTCTGGAGCGCCGGACGGAAGGTTTACTCCTCATCCCAACAGGAGGTATCCCCATGACCTTTTCCAATCCTCTCATTGCTGTGGCCGATCTGGACCGTTCCAAAGCCTTTTACCAAGAAGTGCTGGGCCTGTCCGTGATCCTGGACTTCGGGGCCAACGTGACCCTGGAGGGTGGTTTGTGCCTCCAGACCCTGGACACCTGGCAGGACTTCCTCGGCACAGACCAAATCACCTTCTTTTCCCGCAGTTCTGAGCTCTATTTTGTGGAAGAGGAATTTGACCGTTTTATTCAAACCCTTTCCCACTTTGAGATCCGCTATGTCCATCCCCTGAAAGAACACCGATGGGGCCAACGGGTGGTTCGCTTTTACGATCCTGACGGTCATGTCATCGAGGTGGGGGAAAGTCTGGCCGCTGTCTGCCGCCGGTTCCTGGCCCAGGGTCTGACACCGGAGGAGATCGCCGTGCGGATGGATATCCCTCTGGCCCACGTGATGGAACTGCTGGCCCAGTAACCCCTTAGAAAGCTGATGTACGATATGCCATACTTTTTTGATACCCTGGAGACCATCCCGGAAGGGGTGGGATTTCCCGCCTATTCCTCACTCCATCTCATTTGGCTGGGCATCTTTGTCCTGTTCTGCCTGATGGGCAGTCTTCTCTACCGCCGATGCGGCGAGGTTGGCCGTCAGCGGTGGCGCAGGATCATCGCCTGCTTCCTGGTGGCGGATGAGGTCTTCAAGCACACTATGCTCCTCCTGGGCGGTCGGTGGATCCCGGAATACCTCCCACTCCACCTGTGCTCCATCAATATCTTCCTCATCGCCCTCCACGCCTGGAAGCCCAGCCAGGGCTTGGGAAACTATCTCTACACCGTGAGCATCCCGGCGGCCACCGCCGCCCTGCTCTTTCCCACCTGGACGGCCCTGCCCCTGGGGAACTTCATGCACTGGCACAGCTTTACCGTCCACATTCTCCTGGTGGCTTACCCCATCCTTCTCACCGCCGGTGGGGATATCAAACCCCAGCCCAAGTACATCCCCAGGTGCCTGCTCATGCTGCTGGCCATGGCCATCCCCATCTACGGGGTGAACCTGGCCCTGGACACCAACTTCATGTTCCTCATGTTCGCCAAGGAGGGGAACCCCCTTCTGATATTTGAAAACCTTTGGGGCAACCACCTGTTGGGCTACCCCGTTCTCATCTCCGCCGTTCTGGTGGTGATGCACCTTCCCCCCTGGCTGCTGTCCAAGCGAAAACAGCACGCCGCCATCCAATCCTAAGGAGGTTTACACCATGTCCATTCGAGAGCTCAACTTCCCCTCTGCCAACGGCCGAGACACCATCAAGGCCTGGGCCTACTCCCCGCTGGGTCAGCCCAGAGGCATCATCCAGCTGGTCCACGGCTATGGCGAGCACTCCCGCCGCTACCTGCACATGATCGGCAAGTTCCAGCAGGCCGGGTTCGTGGTCTACGCTGACGACCATCTGGGCCACGGCAAGACCGGCTACGACGCCGGCACCCTGGGCGATCCCCACTCCGGCGGCTACATGACCTACATCCAGGACGAAAAGCAGCTCCACGACATCGCCGTGGCGGACTACCCCGGCCTGCCCTACTTCATGTTCGGCCACAGCTGGGGCTCCATGCTGGCTCGCGGCTATGCCGCCCACTACGGCCAGGACATCAAGGGCCTGATGCTCTGCGGCCTGTGCTCCCAGTGGAAGGGCTGCGAGGCCGCCTATGAGAACCCCGAGTTCCGGGCCGCCTATGAGGCCGACCCCTATCAGCCCGCCGGGGAGTGGTTCGACAAGGTCTTCTGCGGCATGACCGACCGCATCGAGAATCCCAACAGCCCCGCCGACTGGATCGCCAACGACCCCAATGTGGTGGCCGACCACGCCGGGGATATGTTCAACACCTTCGACACCACCATCGAGCTGCCCTGGGACTTCGTTCAGCTCTACCACTTCATTGAGAGCCCCGAATGGGCCCCCATGGTCCCTGCTAACATTCCGGTCTATCTCATGTCCGGTGACCAGGACCCCTGCGGCAACTATGGCGAGGGTCTGTACCACGTGGCAAACCTGCTGGCCAACTCCGGCAACAAGACCCAGGTCCGGGCCTACTCCGGCTACCGCCATGAGATCCACAACGAGCTGGCCATCCGGGACGAGGTGGTGGACGGCCTCATCACCTTCCTCAACGGTATTCTCGGCTGAGTCTTTATTCTATCGCTAAAAAATCCCCTTTGCTCCAAGGAGCAAAGGGGATTTTGATTCGCAAAACTTAGCCGTTGATCTTGTCCAGGATGATCTTAGCGCAGTCGATCTGGTTGGGGATGTTGCCGTTGGTGTCACGGACTCTCCAGATGTCGGGGGTGATCTCGTCAGCCACGTACATCTTGCCGTTCTCGTCATAGCCGACCTCGATCTTCAGGTCGATCAGGGTCAGGTCCATCTTAGCCAGCTCTTCCTTCAGGACTTCGCCGACCTTCACCAGGATGCCCAGAGCCTCGTCATACTGGCCGGGGACCAGCATGTTCTTCATCAGGCAGATACGCTCGGAGATCAGGGGGTCGCCCTGCTCGTCGCTCTTCAGGGTAACTTCAGTGTAAGGGGGATTGAAAACGATACCCTCTTCCAGGTCGAAGCGGCGGCACATGCTGCCGGCGGTGAAGTAGCGCAGAACGAACTCCAGCTTGGGAACGGTCAGCTTGCGGACCTGCATCAGGTTCTGGTCCAGGTCAGCGCCCAGGTAGTGGGTGGGGATGCCGTTCTTCTCCATCAGCTCGAAGAAGTACTTGGAAACCTGCAGGCCGATGTTGCCCTTGCCTTCCACGCTGCCGCCCACGGTGTTGGAACCGGGATCGAACACGCCGTTCTCACCGGTAGCGGAGTCCTTGAAGAACAGGTAAACAACGCCGGTTTCCTCGTTCAGCTTGACAGTCTTGGTCTTACCATCGTAAAGTGTCTTCATTGTCATTGCTCCTCTCAAGTCGCATATACACGCTTCCGCCAGGAAACCCCGTTTTCTGCAAGATTCCCTCACAAAAGTTGCAAACGTATCTAACAGAGGTATTATACCACAAACTTTGAAAAAAGCGATACTTAGAATGACAATTTCTCCCCGAATTTTCAAAAAAATTTTTCCTGTTTTTGTCGTTCTGATAAATCTTGCCCTCTGTCCATTGACTTCCTGACGCTGTCAGGCGTATACTATAATTTAATAACATCTTCTCCGGGAGGGAACGATATGGGTATTTTTCAGCAGAAAACCCCCATGGAAAAAGAATGGGAAGCCCTGAACAAACGGGAAAAGAAGTTTCTGACCTCCCGCCAGGAGAAGGAGGACACCGCCCTGAACCAGTTCCTGGCAGAGAAGGTCCCCCCAACCCTCCAGGACACCCTGGACGCCGCTTTCTTCAAGGCCTTTCAGCTGATCTTCGAGAAGGGCACCGGTGTCATCGAAAAGACCTATCGCCGGGAGGACCTGGAAAAAAACTTTCAGGTGAAGGAATTCTCGCATGAAATCAGCGGCAGCCGCAAGACCCTGAAAGCCTTCTCCAAAGGGGCCAGAAACGCCGGAAACAAGGGTATGGCCCTCTCCGGAGCCTCGGGCATCGGCATGGGCCTGCTGGGGGTGGGCATCCCGGACATCCCAGTCTTCACCGCCATGATCCTGCGGACGGTCTATGAGATCGCCCTGAGCTACGGCTTCCACTACGACACCGAGGAGGAACAGTATCTCATCCTCCTGCTCATCCAAGGCGCAGTCTCCCACGGGGCCGCCATGGACCAGGTCAATGCAGAAGTGAACCGATTCCTTCGGGAGAACACCCTGCCCCTCCAGTACGACAAAGATGACCAGATCCGCAAGACCGCCGGTGCTCTATCCAAGGAGCTGCTGTATATGAAGTTCCTCCAGGGTATCCCCGTGGTGGGGGCCATTGGCGGGGTCTACGATCTGGTGTATATGAAACAGATCACCGAATACGCCACCATCAAATATCAGCGCAGATTTTTACGGGACAAGAGATAAGAAAGGAGAGCCCAAATGCAGCACGAGATCACCAAAGCCATCCCCCTGCTGGACAGCAAGGGCAACCTGACCCAGGCAGGCTATGCCAAGAAGCTCCTGCCCGTTTACGACCGCTCCAAGGTCAAGGGGGGCTTCGCCCGCCTGAAGGAGTGGGATTACTACTATATCGGCAACGACAAGTACGGCGTGTGTCTGACCATCGCCGACAACAGCTATATGGGCCTGGACTCGGTCTCCTTCCTGTCCTTTGAGGGGAAACCCTGGGAGATCACCAAGAGCCCCATGCGCATCATGCCCATGGGCAAGACCAACCTGCCCCCCACCTCTGCCAAGGGTGTCAGCGCCATCACCGGCAAGGGCTACCGGATGATCTTCCAGGTGGAAGATGGCTGCAGGAAGCTCTTTGCCCACATGGAGGACTTCAAGGACGGCCAGGCCATCGACGTGAAGATCACCCTCACCCAGGAGCCGGAGGAGTCCATGGTCATCTGCACCCCCTTTGAGAAGGAGGGCCACTTCTACTATAACCAGAAGATCAACTGCATGCGTGCCAGTGGTCAGGTGACCATCGGCAAGGACGTCTACACCTTCCAGCCGGAGGATTCCTTCGGTGTGCTGGACTGGGGCCGCGGCGTCTGGACCTATCACAACACCTGGTACTGGGGCTCCGCCTCCGGTCTGGTGGATGACCAGGACTTCGGCTTCAACATCGGCTACGGCTTCGGCGACACCTCCGCCGCCAGCGAGAATATGCTCTTCTACCAGGGTAAGGCCCACAAGCTCAGCCAGGTCACCTTCCGCATCCCCATGAAGGACGGCAAAGAGGACTACTTAAAGCCCTGGACCTTCACCAGCGATGACGGCCGCTTCGAGATGGACTTCGCCCCCATCCTGAACCGTGCCTCCAACACGGATTTCAAGGTCCTCAAGTCCGACCAGAACCAGGTGTTCGGCAAGTTCACCGGCACCGCCGTCCTGGACGACGGCACCAAGCTGGAAGTCAAAGACCTGCTGGGCTTTGCGGAAAAAGTAGAGAATAAATGGTAACCAAAGGGTCCCGGTCAATCCGGGACTCTTTTTCCGGGTTTTCCCAAAAGGAGTGAAAGGATGCTGAAAAAACGAGACAAACGGCCCATCGACATGGTCCATGGGCCCCTCCTCCCCAATATCATCCGGTTCGCCATCCCCCTGATGCTCACCGGTGTTCTCCAACTGCTGTTCAATGCCTGCGACATGATCGTGGTGGGCAAGTTCGCCGGCAGCGATCCCCTGGCTGCGGTGGGCTCTACCACCGCCCTGACCAACCTGCTGGTGAACGCCTTCATGGGCCTGTCCGTAGGCGTCAACGTTCTGGCTGCCCACGCTCTGGGAGCCCAGGACCGGGAGATGAGCCAGAAGGTGGTCCACACCGCCGTGACCATGAGCCTCATCTGCGGCACCCTCCTGGCCATTCTGGGCGTCAGCGTCTGCCGGGTCTGCCTGGTGGCCATGGACACCCCCAAAAAGGTCCTGGATCTAGCCGTCCTCTATATGAGAATCTTTTTCTGCGGCATGCCCATCATCATGCTCTATAACTTTGCCAGCGCCCTCCTCCGGGCCCAGGGCAACACCAAGCAGCCCCTCATTTACCTTTCCATCGCCGGTGTCATCAACGTGGCTCTGAACCTGGTGCTGGTCATCGTCTTCCACCTGTCCGTGGCGGGCGTGGCCATTGCCACGGTGGTGTCCCAGGGTGTCTCCGCCGCTCTGGTCCTGCGGTACCTCCACAAGCAGGAGGGCCCCTGCCATCTGGACTTCAAGAAGCTGACCATCGATCTGGGGGTGGTGAAGAAAACCTTCCAGATCGGCATTCCCGCCAGCTTCAACGGCATCATGTTCTCCCTGTCCAACGTGCAGATCCAGTCGGCCATCAACTCCTTCGGCCCCTCTGCCATGGCGGGCAGCGCTGCCGCCGCCAACCTGGAGGGCTTCATCTACCTGGCCGCCAACGCCTTCCACCAGGCCGCCATCAACTTCACCGGCCAGAACGTGGGCGCAGGACGACACGAGCGAATCAGCAAGGTGGTCCTCACCTGCTGTGTGGTCTCGGCCCTGGTGGCCGGGGTCTTGGGCGCAGGCGTCTATCTCTGCGGCCAGCCCCTCCTGGGTCTCTACACCGAGACCGCCTCGGACATCGCCTTTGGCATGACCCGCCTGCAGATCATCGCCCTGACCTACCCCCTCTGCGGCCTCATGGACACCATGGTAGGCGCCCTGCGGGGCATGGGCTTTTCCATGGTCCCCACCCTGATCTCCGTGGTGGGTGTCTGCGGCCTGCGCATCCTGTGGCTCCACACCATCTTCGCCTGGACCCCCACCGTGGAAGTCCTGTTCCTCTCCTACCCCGTCACCTGGGTGGTCACCGGCCTGGTCCAGTTCTTCTGTTTTGTGTATATCCGAAAAAAGCACTTCGCTATTCAGGAAACGACAGAATGATAAAAAAGTTCCGGAATCTTCGAGATTCCGGAACTTTTTCTGCTTCAATATTACCACATTTTGGCCCAAATTTCAAGTCTTGTCCTTTTTTCCGTTCTGGTGTATTCAAAATAGAGAGGTGATGCAAATGAAAGAAAACATGACCGCTCTGGTGAGTTCCTTTGCCCGGGCCTGGCACACGGAGCACACACTGCTGCCCGTCCACCGGGACACTCTGGCCCGGCAGCTGCTGGGGAGCGACTATGATGTGATCGCCCGGCACATGGCCCAGGGGATCGACTATTTCTGCCCGGACTTTTCCGGCAGTGAAGACGAGTCGCTGGCCCACATCGTGACCCGTCATCTGGCCCCCACCCCTCTGGGCCGAGGGGCCTTCTGGGAGGATTCCCTCCGCACCGCCGTCCCCCTGGGGACCACCCAGGTCCTCCTCCTGGGGGCAGGGTATGACACCTTCCCCTACCGTCAGCCAGACTGGGCCCAGGACTTGACCA
>JAFXCU010000164.1 GCA_017521345.1 Ruminiclostridium sp.
CTTCTGCTGGAGGAGGAGGGGATCCTCCTGGCGGGGGACGGGCTGAACCCCACCCTGCTGATGCTGGGCCGGGAGTCCGCCCCGGTGTCTGTGCTGAAGGAGACCCTTCGGACGGTCCAGGACCTGCCCTTTGACCGGTTTCTGGCCAGCCATTACCCGACCCTCCAGGACAAAAAGATCGTGGGAGCTCACCTGCGGCACCTGGACTGCCTGCGGACCGAGCCCCCCTCCCATCCCGGCCCTTACGGTCCCCGGATCTGCCGAAGTGAGTTCAAGGAAGGCCGGACCCGCTCGGTGATCCATATGGACCGGGCTCTGCTGTAAAAAAGAAAAAGGCTCCCTTGTGTAAAGGGAGCTGGCACGGCGCAGCCGTGACTGAGGGATTGTGCGGCAGAGGGGTTTCGTTTCTTCTGCAAGCCGATGCGAATCCGTAACGCTTGGTCTGACAATCCCTCCGCCCCTTCGGGGCACCTCCCTTTGCACAAGGGAGGCTTAGGAAAGTGCGAAATAACATGGTTCAACGAAAAAACTCAGGCTTTAAGCCTGAGTTTTTTGTTTCGCTGTTTTCTGTGTCTGTCCGGCCCAGTCGGCCTTTCTGTAGTATACGATCAAAATAGCGGCGGTGACCAGCCAGGACAGGGGATAGCACACGGAGATCCCCAGCAGGGTGTGCCAGTGGGGGACCACCAGGAAGATCCACAGGATGCGCACCCCGCAGATGCCCCCCACGCTGATGACCATGGGGACCACAGCGTCACCTGCCCCACGCAGGGCGTTGGCCAGGATCTCAATGAAGGGCCACAGGAAGTAGAAGGGGACGAAGTAGTACATGATGTGGATGGCGTGGCCGATGACCTCCTGGTCGTCGGTGAAGATCCGGAAGGCGTAGGGGGAGAAAACCAGCAGGATGGCCCCCAGGATGATTGTCAGGGCCAGGGCGATCTTCAGACAGACCGTCACGCCCTCCCGCATCCGGTCGTACCGGCCTGCACCATAGTTTTGGCCCACAAAGGCCATAATGGCGGTGGCAAAGGCCACCATCAGGGACCAGTAGATGCCGTCGTATTTGCCGGCGGCCGACCAGGCGGCCACCACGGCGGTACCCAGGTCGTTGATGGGGACCTGAATGAGCAGGTTGGACACCGAGTACATGGAGGCCTCGATGGCGGCGGGGATGCCGATGTAGAGCACATGGCGGAGGGTGGGGCCGTGGACCCGCACCTGCCGGGGGATGAGACGGTAATCCCCCTTGGCCCGGCAGAGCTGAAGGAGGATGAGGACGGCGCTGACCAGGTTGGCCAGAGCGGTGGCGATGGCCGCACCGGCCACCCCCAGGTGGAAGCCTGCTACAAAGACCAGGTCCAGGACCACGTTCAGCAGGCAGCAGACGATGAGGTAGTACAGGGGCCGCTTGGAATCCCCCACGGCCCGGAGGATGCCCGAGCCCATGTTGAACAGGAGCATGGGGATGGTCCCCAGGAAGTACAGCCGCAGGTAGATCGTGGCAGAGTCCATGATCTCCGCCGGGTTCCGGGTCCATCGGAGGGCGTCAGGGGCCAGCCAGACACCCAGGACCGTGATGACTGCCCCGGCGATGAGGCTGAAGGCGATGGCGGTGTGGACCGCCCGGTTCAGCTTTTCCCGGTCCCCCGCTCCGAAGCCGTGGGAGATGACCACGGTGGCGCCCGAGGCCAGGCCGGTGAAGAGGCCCACCACCAGCTGGAGGATCATGGCAGCTGAGCCGCCCACAGCGGCCAGGGCGTCAGAGCCCACGAACTGGCCCACGATGATGGCGTCGGCGGTGTTGTAGAACTGCTGGAAGAGGGTGCCCGCAGCGATGGGCAGCAGGAAGAGCAGCAGCTGTTTCCAGATGACCCCCTGGGTCAGGTCCAGGGCGGTCTCCTTTCCGTGGGACACGGCGGGTCACTCCTTTCAAAAGAAATCAAAGCCCTCGACAGACGAGGGAAAATATGGTACGCTATATGATACGCTACTATACTATAGAGAAAAGAAATGAGAAAAGCAAGGCCCTGGGTCAGATTTTGTCCCGGCCCTGCCCGTGGAGGTGTTCCCCCATGCATATCCCATCCTGCCAGACCCAGGAGCTGGAGATCCTGACCTTCCAGCAGGCCCTGGTCCCCACCCGGAACGACTACGACCGGGACCAGTGGCACTACGTTCCCGACCACTACGCCGAGTACCGGTATCTCCTGGGCACCCGGGGAAAGAACCCCCTCATCTGCATCGGCATCAACCCCTCCACCGCCGCACCCGGGGACCTGGACAACACCCTGAAATCCGTGGAGCGGATCGCCAAGGGGAACGGGTATGACAGCTTCCTCATGTTCAACGTCTACGCCCAGCGGGCCACCCGGCCCGAGGACATGGACCAGGTCTGCAACCTGGCCCTCCACCGGGAGAACATGGCGGCCTTCCGCTATGTGCTGGAACAGGTGGGGGAGGGCTACCGCCCTGCTGTCTGGGCGGCCTGGGGGACCATCATCGAGAAGCGGCCCTACCTGAAGGACTGCGTCCGGGAGATGGTGGCCATCGGGGAGGAGTTCCACGCCCAGTGGCTATGTGCCGGAAAGCGGTCCAAGAAGGGCCACCCCCACCATCCCCTCTACCTGCGGAAGGACGAGCCCGTTCGGGACTTCCCTGTGTCCGAATACCTGGACAGCCTGTAACGAAAAAACTACATTCAGATAAAGGAGGCGTCAGCCATGGCAAATATCTGGCATGACATCAACCCCAAGCGCATCACCCCCGAGGACTTCATTGCCGTCATTGAGATCCCCAAGGGCAGCAAGAAGAAGTACGAGCTGGACAAGGAGACCGGCCTCATCATCCTGGACCGTGTCCTCTTTACCTCCACCCACTACCCCGCCAACTACGGCTTCATCCCCCGGACCTACGGCGACGACGGGGACCCCCTGGACGTGCTGGTGCTGTGCTCCGAGGCCATGGACCCCCTGACCCTGGTGCGCTGCTACCCCATCGGCTACATCAGCATGCTGGACGGCGGCAAGAACGATGAAAAGATCATTGCCATTCCCTTTGCCGACCCCACCTACAACGGCTACCACGACATTTACGACCTGCCCGCCCACATCTTTGACGAGATGGCCCACTTCTTCTCGGTTTACAAGAACCTGGAGGGCAGAGAGGCTGTGGCCGGCGACGTGAACGACCGCCAGGCCGCCGTTGAGGTCATCAAGAACTCCATCGACAGCTACATCGAAAACTTCTGCAAGTAACAAAAAATCAGCTCCCTCGTCAGAGGGAGCTGATTTTTTATCTCTTGTGGAAACTGGAAGATTGCTTCCTGTTCCTGTGAAAACACCCCTCACACAGCCGCCCCTTGTGGTGGATGGGCAGGGCCTTGCCGCAGGAGGCGCAGAAGCGGATGTTGTTTTTCAGCCGGTGGAGGAGGATTTCGTTGATCTCCTCGGCCACGTCCTCCCGCTTTTCGTAGAGGTCGTCCTCGTCCACCGGGCAGCCAAAGGCCTTGGCGAAGGAGAAGTACAGGTCCAGTTTCCGGCAGAAAAGCTCCAGCTCCGGCAGGGTCCGGTCCTTGCCTTCGGGGAGCCCCGGCTGCTGGATGGGCTCCCCCCGCAGGTGGACCCGCAGGAAGTGGAAGAAGAGCTCCCGCAGGGGTTCCTCGGTCTCGTCAAAGGGGATGTTGGCCGCCCGGAGCTCCTGGTCCTTGGTGAGGGTGAAGCCCATCTCCCGGATTTTCGAAATCAGGGAGATATAGCGGCTGATGTCCAGCTTGATATAAGGTTCCACCGTGGGCATCCGGTTCCACTCGGTGAGGACCTCCAACAGGTCAAAGTCCACCGACAGCACCAGGTCGGAAAAGCCGGTGACCGCCTGCTGGAGGGGCGGGACCACCGTCTCCAGACCTGCCCGGATGGCGGCCAGGTTCTGGGTGGCCCCCACGTATCCCTTGGCGTACATGCCATACCGGCCCGCCCGGCCTGCGATCTGCTGGATCTCCTCGGGTTTCAGCTCCCGGCGCTCGATGCCGTCGAACTTTTCCGTGTCCATGAAGATGATTCGGCGGATGGGCAGGTTCAGGCCCATGCCGATGGCGTCGGTGGATACCACGTACTCCATCTCTCCGGCCAGGAAGCCTTCCATCTGCTTCCGGCGGGTGGAGTAGGGGAGGGCCCCATAGATGATGGCGGGCTCCTTCCCTGACTGGCGCAGGTCCTCGGCGATGGACAGGACCCCCACCTTGGAGAAGGTGATAAGGGCGTCGCCCGGCTGGACCCGGGTGTAGTCCATGGTGTGGTTCATGCACAGCAGAGGGGTCTTGCGCTTGTGGACCTCCAGCTCCCAGCTGTCCCCGCAGCTCTCAATGATGCGGATGAGCAGGTCTTTGGCCTCCGGGGCGGCGCAGAGGTGGATCTCCGGGGCCTGGACCCCTAAAATGGCCCGGGTCCAGGCGTAGCCCCGCTGGCGGTCGGCGATCATCTGGCACTCGTCGATGACCGCCACATGGTAGACCTGTTTCAGGTCCAGCTTTTCCGCCGTGGCGGCCACGTGGGTGTCCTCTTCCCGGCGGTCTTCCTCCTCGCCGGTGGTGAGGGAGCAGTCCACCCCGGCTTCCAGCAGAATTTCCTGGGCCTCTAGGGCCAGGAGCCGGAGGGGGGCCAGGTAGACCCCGGTGGGGGCGGCCTTGAGCCGCTGGAACCCGGCATAAGTCTTGCCGGTGTTGGTGCCGCCGATGTGGAGGATGAACCGGCGGGACATGGCACGGGCCTCGGGGTACTCGTCCTTGGGGTTCAGGGCCATGAGGACCTCCAGGCTGGTGCGGATGGCCTGGGGGACAAAGACGACGGAATAGAGATAGCCCAGAGTCCGGGAGAGAAGCTGTTTCTTGGGGAAATCCGCCATGGCCAGCAGGGCGTGCAGGTCGGCCTCAGGCTGGGCGGCGGTGAAGTCCTGGATGGCCTGGGAAGCGGCGGCGTGGAGGACCTGGACATAGCGGTTTTTCACCTCCCCCATGAGGGGGCCGGTCAGGTTGTCCCCCATCCAGACGCCCGCCTGGACGAAGTGGGTCAGGTCGGCGGGGAGCTGGTCCGGGTCGCACCGGCGTTCCAGGGAGAGGAACTGATTCAGAAAAGCAGAGGCCTGGTTGGGCCGGATGGGCCGCCCCTTGGCGGCGGCGGGTAGCTGGTGGACGATGACCTGGTGGTAGTACTCCGCCAGGACCCAGGCGGGCTCGTCCCCTTTTGGGGCGGCCTTCCAGAGGGAATCCAGGGTCTTGGCAGCCTCCTGGGCGGCAGAACGGGCCCCTTCGGCGGCCTGGCCGGAGGGCTTGGAGGGCCGGGATTTTTTCTTGAAGAGGTCGGTCTCCTCGGCGGCCCGGACGTCGTCCCGGTGCCAGATGGGGGTGGAACGGCCATTGATCCTGCGGTACCGGGGCTTGGGCAGGAGCTTGTCGATGAGTTCGTTGGTCCAGCCTCTGGTTTTCAGCAGGGAGGGGGACCAAAACTTCCCCTGGGAGTGGTTTGCCATGCCGGGGCCTCCTTTCGTAGTATATGAAATATAGTATACCATGAAAGGGGACTGGATACCACAAAAATAAGCTCTCCCAGAGGGAGAGGTTACTGGTGTTGCGATCACGGTAAGGCCCCCTCTGGGAGGGGGCTGTCAGCGAAGCTGACTGGGGGAGCAAGCGAGGAAACTCCCTCCGTCTCGCCTGCGGCGAGCCACCTCCCTCTGAGAGGGAGGCTTTGGTTAGCGAAGCCCCCACCCATTGTAGGGGCGATTGGCCCAGGCCAGCCTCTCTTGGCCTTCGGCCAATTCACCTTCTCACGAATCGCCCGAAACGTGGGTCATCGAACCACGTGAGTGGGCCGATCACAACCAACGTTGGCTTATGGGATATCGTTTCAGGGCTGGGTTTTGGCTCCCCTCACAGGGGAGGCTTAGGCTATCCCTTGTTTCCTCCCCACCGGGGAGGAATTTTTTTATCTTCACATTGACAATCTTTCGGGATAGGAGGATACTTGTAGTATCAACACCCAAAGGAGGCGGGACCGTGCACGAAACCCTATACATCCAACCACACAAGCGGCCCAAGGTCCTCCTGGTGGGCAACGGCCTGAACCGGGTCTACGGCGGGGCCTCCTGGGCGGGCCTGCTGGAAAAGATCAACCGAACCCAATACCGACCCCAGGACATCAAGGGCATCCCCTTCCCCATGCAGGCCGTCCTGCTGAGCCGGGATCATGTGGGCAGCTCCCTCCATGAGCTGAAGGAGGAACTCACCCGGTGCGACGTCCACCCCTGGCTGGACGGGGTGCTGGACCGGCTCCTGGCTCTGCCCTTTGACTGCATCCTCACCCCCAACTTTACCTACGAGCTGGAGTGCGCCGCCGACCCGGACTTTCTGACCAAAAACCGGTGGAAGAAATACCAGCGGCACACCGCCGCCGTGAAGAAATCCGAGCAGAAGTTCATGCTCCACACCTACTACGACCTGCCCCTGGGGGAGCGGACCGTCCCCCTCTTCCACATCCACGGAGAGGCCCGGAAGCCCAACTCGGTCATCCTGGGCCACTACTACTACGGGAGCCTGCTGTTCCGGTACGACCAGTACCTCACCCGCCGGGCCCCCGGGGAAAAGTACCGGACGGGCAAGCACCCGGAGGGGCTCCCCGTCCTCAGCTGGCTGGACTACTTCATTCTGGGGGATGTCTACTGCCTGGGCTTCGGCTTTGACCCCTCGGAGATGGACCTGTGGTGGCTCCTGTGCCGGAAGAAGTACGAGCAGGCCGCCCACGGCAGCCTCTACTTCCTGGAACCTGACCGGCACTCCGCCGAGACCAAGATCGCCCTGCTGAAGGCCTACCACGCCCGACATGTGTCCTTCGGGGTGAAAGACCCCAAGACCCAGGAGGACTACAAGGGCTTCTACGAGACCGCCGTGGAGGCCCTGGAGGCCCACATCAAACTGAAAGAAGGCATGCCCCTGTGAAACGTCCCTATTACGGCTGGCTGGTCTGCGGCGTGAGCACCCTGCTGCTCTTTGTGACCATGGGAACCGTGTCCAACGGCTTTTCCGTCTACCTGCCCTATATCATGGAGGAATGCGGCCTGACCCACGCCCAGACCTCCTCCCTGGTGACCCTGCGGTGCCTGGTGTCCTTCCTGGCCATGCTGGGCATTGGGTACTATTATAAAAAGGTCTCCATCCGGCTGGGCGTGACCATCGCCGCCGCCTGCGCCGGGGTGTCCTTCCTGCTCTACAGCGTGGCCCAGAGCTACCCGGTCTTCTGTGTGGGTGCGGCCATTTCCGGTCTCAGCTACGGCCTGGGGTCCATGATCCCCGTGTCCATCCTCATGAACCGGTGGTTTGTGGAGCACCGAGCCCTGGCCCTGTCCATCTGCGGCACGGGCAGCGGTGTGGCCACCATTCTCCTGCCCCCGGTGACCACCGCCCTGGTGGAGAACCTCTCCATGTCGGCTGCCTTCCGTATCGAGGCCTGCGCCGTCTTTGGGTTCACCGCCCTCATCCTTCTCTTCCTGCGGAATGACCCCAGCGAGAAGGGCTTGAAGCCCTACGGCTGGGAGCATGCCCATCCCCCCGGAGCCAAGGAGGCGCCGGAGAAGTCCTTCAGCCTGACGGCAAAGATGTGGGCCCTCATGGCCTGCGCCAGCCTCTTCATGGGAGCCCTGGCCAACCCGGGCTTCTCCCATCTGTCGGTGCTGTTCACCTCCGAGGGCTTCGACCCCATGGTGGTGGCGGTCATCCTGTCGGGGGCCGGGGTGATCATCACCCTGTCCAAGCTGGTCTACGGCGGGGTCACCGACCGGATCGGCGGCTGTAAGTCCAGCCTCCTCTTCGGCGGGGTCCTTCTGGTGGGCCATGTGCTCTGCTGCCTGGCCTTCCTCCAGAGTATGCCCGTCACCCTCCTCACCGTCCTCTTCCTGGGGGTGGGTTACCCCATCTGTACCATTGGCCCCTCCATCTGGGCCAACGACATGAGCTCCTCCGACCGGTACCCTACGGTGGTCCGGCGGCTGCAGGTCATCTACGCCGGGGGCGCTCTGGTCTTTGCCAGCGTGCCTGGCATCCTGGCCGACCATTTCGGGGGTTATATCTCCGCTTACATCCTCTTCTCTGTGGCCATGGGCCTGACTTTGGTCTGCGTGGCCTTGGCCTACCGGGAGAATGGGAAAAGATAACGCAATAAAAAATCCGCATCGCTTATGCGATGCGGATTTTTTATGTTTAACTCAGGTCTCTTCCTCTTCGGAATAACCGCCGGGGCGGTCGAAGTCCGGCAGGACGAAGGTGCCCACCAGGAAGGTCAGGGAGTAGATGGCGGTGAAGATCATGGCGGCGAACCAGCCGGTGGTGTTCACCAGCCGGACCACCCAGGCGTACACCAGCATCTGCAGGCTGTAGGCGGCGGCCCAGTAGATGGTGAGGATGACGGCCACCTTCTGGGGGGTGGCGCCGGGCAGCCGGGTGGGCAGGGTGAAGAGGGAGGGGGTGGAGATGAAGACCACGAAGCCCAGCAGGATGGCCGAGGTGGTGGCCACGGCGGGGGACTTGGTCAGGATCATCAGGAAGAAGAGGGCAGACTGGGCAATGCCCGAGAACCGGAACAGGTAGATCTGCCGCTTGAGCTTTTTGGAGAGGATGATGCCGATGATGGTGCCGGGGATGCCCGTGAGGGCGATCATCATGGAGATGAAATGGGAGTCCACCGTGAAGTCGGGGTTCAGGGGGAAGAGGTAGAGCATCACCGTGTAGAGCACCAGGCGGCCGGTCATGGTCAGCAGGAACTGGTAGAGGAAGGGCTCCTTGAAGCCGTCCCGGTAGGTGTAGACCTTGCCCTCCAGGCTCTCCTTCTTGGGT
Organism: Ruminiclostridium sp.; assembly: GCA_017521345.1. The sequence goes on from JAFXCU010000164.1 coordinate 8,882, forward strand.
TCCTGAGGGGCGATGGGGTAGTCCCGGCCCACAACGAGCCAGGCCACCAGGAAAACCACGCTGAACACGCCGTAGAAGAGGACCACGGCCCGCCAGTCCCCCAGCCAGGCCCGGACGGGGTTGATGGACAGCAGGGCGATGAGGTTGCCGGTGTTGGGGCCGGCGTTGTTCAGGCCGATGAAGAGGGAGTGCTGCTTGGGTTCAAAGCAGTAGACCACGTAGGGGGTCATACAGATCATCAGGACCGCGCCGCCGAAGCCCAGCAGGAACCGGGTGAGGACGAAGAAGTACAGCCCGGTGGAGTAGGCACCCGCCACCACGGCGCAGATGAGCAGGCAGGAGAAGGCCACGGTCTTTTTGGGCCC
>JAFXCU010000165.1 GCA_017521345.1 Ruminiclostridium sp.
GCTACATCCGAAAGGGGATGGAGCTCACCAAGGGCCGGGTGGAGGACGGTACCGCCCAGGTGGATGTGACTTTCTTCAACCAGTCCTACGTCCGCAATGCCCTGAAACCGGGGGAGACCTACTACTTCTACGGCAAGCTCACCGGTCAGGCGGGCTTCCGGCGGCAGATGGTGAATCCCGTCTTTGAAAAAGAGGGGAGCACCACCTTCACCGGGGGTATCATGCCGGTGTACCCCCTGACGGCGGGGATCTCTGCCAAGCTCATGGCAAGCCTCCAGCGGAACGCCGCTCTATGCGTGCCTCAGATCCGGGAGACCCTGCCGGAGGATATCCGCCGGGACCATGACCTGGCCGGGGCGGAGTTCGCCTACCGGACCGTTCACTTCCCGGACAGCTGGGAGGACCTACAGATCGCCCGGCGGCGGCTCATGTTCGAGGAGCTTTTCTGCCTGAACTTAGGGCTGACCCTCATCCGGGGGCGGCGCAGTGAGCAGGAGGCCATTCCCTTTGCCAAACAAAATCTGGCGGGCTTTACCCAAAGCCTGCCCTTTACCCTGACCGATGCCCAGCTTCGCTCCGCCCGGGAGGCGGCGGGGGACCTGAAACAGCCGGTGCCCATGAACCGCCTGCTCCAGGGGGACGTGGGCTCGGGCAAGACGGTGGTGGCCGCCGCCTGCGCCTATCTGGCCTGGGAGAACGGCTGTCAGACCGCCCTCATGGCCCCCACGGAGCTGCTGGCCCAGCAGCATCTGAAGACCATGGAGACCCTGCTGGGGGCCACAGGAATGCGTGTGGCCCTCCTGACCGGCTCCATGACCGCCGCCCAGAAGCGCAAGTGCCGGGAGGCGTTGGAGGCCGGAGAGATCGACCTCATCGTGGGCACCCACGCCCTCCTCAGCGAGGGGGTGGAGTTCCGGCGGTTGGGGTTGGTCATCACCGACGAGCAGCACCGGTTCGGCGTGGACCAGCGGGCGGCTCTCTCCGCCAAGAGCGGCGGAAATTTCCGGCCCCATGTGCTGGTCATGTCGGCCACCCCTATTCCCCGCACCCTGGCCCTGATGATCTACGGGGACCTGGACTTGTCGGTTATCGACCAACTGCCCCCGGGCCGCACCCCGGTGGACACCATGCTCATCGGGGAGGACAAGCGCCAGCGGCTCTACGGCTTCGTGCGGAAGCAGGTGGGCCTGGGGCGGCAGGTGTACATCGTCTGCCCCGCCGTGGACCAGGAGGACGAGGAGGGCATGAAGGCCGCCGAGCAGTTCGGCCGGACCCTCCAGCAGGAGGTCTTCCCCGACCTGAAGGTGGCCATCGTCCACGGCAGGATGAAGGCGGCGGACAAGCAGGCCGTCATGGCCTCCTTTGCATCGGGCCAGACCGATGTGCTGGTGTCCACCACCGTCATCGAGGTTGGCGTGGACGTGCCCAACGCCTCCCTGATGATTATCGAGAACGCCGACCGGTTCGGCCTCAGTCAGCTCCACCAGCTGCGAGGCCGGGTGGGCCGAGGGCAGTACCAGTCCTACTGTGTTCTCATCTCCGACAATAAGAACGAGCTCACCCGGAAACGCTTAAAGACCCTCTGCGCCACCACCGACGGCTTCCTCATCGCTGAGGAGGACCTGAAGATGCGTGGTCCCGGCGACTTCTTCGGCTCCCGGCAGCACGGCCTGCCACAGCTGAAACTGGCCAGCCTGGAGGGGGATATGCGCCTCCTCCACCAGGCCCAGGACGCCGCCCGAAGCCTTCTGGCCCAAGACCCGGACCTAAAGCATCCCGACCACGAACCTCTTCGTGCAAGAGTGGAGCAGCTCTTCCGGGAAAACCGGGATATTTTCAACTAAACGAATCCCCGGCGTTCTCTCGAACGCCGGGGATTCGTTTGTTCTGGGGGTCAGGGAGTATCTGTGTCCTTGAAAGAAGGGTGGAGATATAACGTGGTCAGAGTGGTACCCAAGAGTTTTGTTTTTTTCAAAACCGTCCATCTGGTTTGGTTGATTCGATAATCACTGGTGTCTTTGTTGAAAACGGATTTGCAGTAGAAACGGTTCTGGTCTTCGTCCAAGAACAAGAAAATCCCGCCCTGGGTCTCATCACAATAGATGAGGTATGCGGCGGATATTTTGGAGTGGAAGTTGACCTTGCGAGGGTTAAACTGGTAGATGGAGAAGTCGGATTCGAGGATCTTGGTCATGTTCAGAATGGCACAAAGTCGTTCGGAGATTTTGCCCCAGTGGACGCTCTTTTCAATCTGTGTGTCATCCAGCTTTTTTGATAGGAGGGCAGGGAGGAGCTTTTTGCCCCGATATTCCCGCCTATGTAATCCGAAATCGATGTCCGATGCGTAGTGGATGCCGGAGAGATGGTCGAAATCCATGGGTTCAAAGGAGATATGGAGAGTTTTGGAGAGATTCCGATGCCCGATGATAATGTCATAGGCTGTGTCAGAAAGGCTGGCCCATTTGACTGCCGCATCCAAAAACAAACTCATTTCGACACCTCGCTTGTAAAAAAGGAGCCCCGATTAACGGGACTCCTTCGACGTTTTCGTTCAGTTAAAAACCTATTCAGCCTGCGGTAACGTCATACCCAAAACGACACTCCACAGCTTAACCGATGCTGACCCGGCTAAGTGCTTCACCGTGACGATGGACAGTCAAGCTGCCATCTTTGTAATTTTATTATAGGGAAGGCGAGTAGATTTGTCAATGGCAAGTTGTAGTTGCCTGAGAACAAATCATTCTCCCTATCTCATTTTATGTACAGGGGTAAATATGATGTATCAAAATAAGAGCATATATTACTGTATCTTGCTCCCGCTTTTTTGACCACTTGCCATTCCATGCATCTCGCTCACCGAAAAAGGCGAGACAGCCTGGTTTTTCTGTTATATACTGAAATCATTTCACCATATTCTTAAATAAATAAACTACCTATTTTAACCCAAACAACAACTCCAATAGCTAGAACCACCCAAAACAATAATGCCCCTTCAGCATTATTGGGTAATCTTTTAAGGATTGCCCACACCAAGGCAAGCATAATAATAGTAAAAACTAAAATCAGAATGTCTCCTTTCAACAGGGTTGCCAACCATTGTTTACGTTTAATTCATTGTACTATTTTTCTTCACCATTTGCAAACTGTCTTTGGACTCAATCCTGTTGCTCTAATACAATCCGCCTTTTCGTCCTGTTTTTTCTTTCTTCATTTCAAAACTTTCATTTCTGTAGGCGGTAGGAAAAACGGATCAATCTAGCCTTGAAGAAGTGAAATAATACCCTGGTGTTCTTCCGACCGCCGGGGATGTAGTGCTTTATTCGTTTGTCCACACTTGGATTGTGCCAGAAGGGGTGCCCTCCTCGTTTTCAAAGGTGATGGTGTGGGCCCGGTGGTGGGCGTTCTCCACCGCCAGCTCCCAGGTGTCGCCGGGGCGGATGATCATGGCATAGCCCGGCCAGGGGAAACCGTCCTTCACGCTGACCTTGGTGAAGGCCTCCCCGGTGTTTTCGATTTGGAGGTAATAGAGATCCCCTGTCTGGTCCCAGGTGAAATCTCCGTCTTCCATGGCCCACTGGGCGGTGGGAGGGGAGTCAGGCAGGGTGATATCATAGCGAGCATCCTCTTTGAACTGTCCCAGGATGCTCAGGCCTATGGTAGAGAGCAGGCAGAGAACAGGGATCAGCAGGCGGCGTTTGATCTCTTTCATGGAGACCTCCTTTTCGTTGGGGGTGTACCTTAAATATAATTATATGACATCTCCTAATATACTGTCAACAAAAGTGATAGGATATGGGAAAAACCCCTTGCTTTTTCTGTGGAATCCGTGCATAATGAATGCACGATACTTTGAAAGGTAGGAAATGGATTCTATGAACGAGAATAAGACCAAAATGAGTGCCTTCCAGCTGGCCAAGATGGCTACCTTCCTCGGTGCCATCGTCTGGGTGCTGGGCCTCTTTTCCAATTATGCCATCATCCCCTTCCGCGGCCTGTATGTATTCTTCGTCGTCATGAGCGTGGTGCAGCTGGTCATGCTGGTCAAGATCGCCGGTATCAGCCGCGAGACCGAGGGGGATCCCCTGAAGAAGACGGTCACCATCTCTATGGCCTGCTCGGTCCTGCAGCTCCTCTTCTTCGGCGCCCTGGTGGTGCTTGGCCCCGAAGCCCTGCCCTGGGCCAAGAGAGTCTTCCTCACCATGACGGCCCTCTACATCGTGCCTGCGTTTGTGTACTACGCAGCCAAGACCAACAAGATGTAACTGTCTGTATCCCCCTGCGAGGTCCCTTTGGACTATCGCAGGGGGATTTCTTTAGCACTATCTTTAAAAAGTGTAAAAATTTCAAAAAAGGGCTTGCATTTTTTGGGCCTCTGGCGCATAATAGGTTAGCACTCTTGAGATAAGAGTGCTAACCTATTACCCTTTTTTGGAGGCATTTTACGAAATGGAAAAGAAACAGTTTAAGGCCGAATCCCAGCGGCTCATGGATCTCATGATCAATTCCATTTATACTCATAAGGAGATCTTCCTGCGGGAGATCATTTCCAACGCCAGCGACGCCATCGACAAGCTGGCCTACAAGGCCCTCACCGACGAGGGCGTGGGCCTGAACCGGGATGACTTCAAGATCGTGGTCACCCCTGACAAGGACGCACGCACCCTGACCGTTTCCGACAACGGCATCGGCATGACCCAGGAGGAGATGGAGAACAACCTGGGTACCATCGCCAAGAGCGGCTCCCTGCAGTTTAAGAAGGAGACCGAGAACGCAGACGACGCAGAGCTGGACATCATCGGCCAGTTCGGCGTGGGCTTCTACTCCGCCTTCATGGTGGCCGACAAGGTCACCGTCATCTCCAAGGCCTACGGCTCCGACACCGCATTCAAGTGGGAGTCCGAGGGCGTGGACGGCTACACCATCGAGCCCTGTGAGAAGGAGACCGTGGGTACCGACATCATCATGACCATCAAGGAGAACAGCGAGGAGGCCGAGTACAGCGAGTACCTGCGCCCCTACTTCCTGTCCACCCTGATCCAGAAGTACTCCGACTACATCCGCTACCCCATCCGCATGGAGATGGAGCGCAGCCACATGAAGCCCAAGCCCGAGGATGCCGGTGAGGACTACAAGCCCGAGTACGAGATGGTCAAGGAGTGGGAGACCATCAACTCCATGGTGCCCATCTGGCAGAAGCCCAAGAGCCAGGTCACCGACGAGGACAAGAACGAGTTCTACAAGAGCAAGTTCGGCGACTGGCAGGATCCCCTCCTGTCCCTCCAGGTGGCCGCTGAGGGCAACTTCGAGTACAAGGCTCTGCTGTACATCCCCAGCCAGCTGCCCATGAACTTCTACACCACCGAGTTCAAGAAGGGCCTGCAGCTGTACTCCTCCGGCGTCATGATCATGGATCGCTGCCCCGACCTGCTGCCCGACCACTTCGGCTTCGTCCAGGGCATCGTGGACACCCCCGACGTCTCTCTGAACATCTCCCGTGAGATGCTCCAGCACGACCGTCAGCTGAAGGTCATCGCCAACAACATCGAGAAGAAGATCAAGGCTGAGCTGGTGAAGCTCATGAAGGACGACCGGGAGAAGTATGAGAAGTTCTGGACTGCCTTTGGCATGAACTTCAAGTACGCCCTGATGAACTCCTACGGCGAGGCCCGTGACGCCATCCGTGACCTGATGCTCTTCTGGTCCTCCAAGGAGAACAAGCTGGTCTCTCTGAAGGAGTACGTGGAGCGGATGCCCGCCTCCCAGGAGAAGATCTACTACGTCTGCGGCGACAGCGTGGAGAACGCCGCCAAGATGCCCCAGGCCGAGCGTGTCCTGAAGGCCGGTTACGAGGTCCTGTACCTGACCGTGGCCGAGGACGAGATCGTCCTGCAGATGCTGGAGAACGCCGAGGGCAAGCCCTTCGTGTCCGTGGCCAGCGAGGACGCTCTGCCTGTCACCGATGCCGAGAAGGCCTCTGCCGAGCAGGCGGAGAAGGATCACAAGGCCGTTCTGGACTTCGTCCAGGAGACCCTGAAGGACCACATCTCCAAGGTCCGCGTGTCCACCATCCTCCAGAGCGGTACCGTCTGCCTGACCGCTGAGGGTCCCATCTCCCTGGAGATGGAGAAGTACTTCCACAAGATGCGCGGCGACTACCCCATGCGCGCCGACCGTGTCCTGGAGATCAACCCCAATGCCACTGCCTTCCAGGCTCTGTGCACCGCTTACGAGAACGACAAGGAGCTGGCCGCCACCTATGCCGAGGTCCTGTACAACCAGGCCCTCATCATTGCCGACCTGCCCGTACCCGACCCCGCCCGCTACGCAGAACTGGTCTGCAGCCTGATGAAGTAAGAAATAGAACAGCCCCGCTCGTTGGTTCCAACGAGCGGGGCTGTTGTTATATGGGTCAGCGGTCCATGCCGCAGTCGTAGGCTTGCTGGATGAGGGCCTTGTCGTAGGCCACGGCGGCGTAGTAGCGGAAGCCGCCGGTGAAGTTGTAGGCCTCAAAGCCCTTTTCCTCCAGGATGCGGCTGGCGATGTAGCTGCGCAGGCCGCTCTGGCAGATGACGTAGACCGGCTTGCCCGGTTCGATCTCGTCCAGACGCTCCCGCAGGTCGTCCACGGGGATGTTCCGGAAGCCGGGGATGTACCCGCCGGCGTACTCCATGGGGGTGCGGGTGTCCAGGAGGGTGACACTGCCGTCCCGGGGGAGGTTCTCCACGTCCTCCAGGTACCAC
>JAFXCU010000003.1 GCA_017521345.1 Ruminiclostridium sp.
AGGCGGGGACGGTGATGACAGCATCGGTGACCGATTCGCCCAGGTAGCTCTCGGCATCCTGGCGGAGCTTGCGGAGGATCATGGCGCTGATCTCCTGGGCGGTGAAATTCTTTCCGTCGATGTTGGTGTGCCAGTCGGTTCCCATGTGCCGCTTGACCGAGCTGATGGTGCGTTGGCTGTTGACGGCGGCCTGGCGCTGGGCGGCATCGCCCACCAGCCGTTCTCCGGTTTTGGTGAAGGCCACTACGCTGGGGGTGGTGCGTCCGCCCTTTTCGTTGGGGATGATGATCGGCTTGCCGCCTTCCACCACGGAGACGCAGCTGTTGGTGGTGCCGAGATCGATACCTATCGTTTTGCCCATTGTGTACTTCCTTTCTTTAGATACATGCCATATAGGAGCAGGGCCCGCAGAACATCTGGGCGGCACAGAGGCCCAGACAGAGGGTGCTCATGTTGGTGGTTTGCATATTGAAGCCCTGGGCGTTCCGTTCGTAGGTTTGTCCGGACTGGCGGAACTGCCGCAGGAGTTGGTTATAGGTGCGGTTTTGGGGATCCATCTGAGCAGCCCGCTGCATCTGATCCAGAGCCTGGACGTGGTTGCCCAGGGCGTGGTTGGCCAGAGCGCTGAGATAGAACCAGCGTGCGTTTCTGCCGGTGCTGGGAATATAGGTGAGGATGCGGATGGCCTCCTGAGAGCGGCTGCTGTTGATGCAGTCGATGGCCTGGCGGATCTCTGGGCTGTCGCCCGCCTCCGGGGCAGGCCGTGTGCTGGCGGTCTGCTGGCCGGCAAAGCCGAAGCCGAAGAAATCCTCGAAGTCAAAACCGAAGTCGCTGGCCCAGCCGCCGGAGCCTTGCTGATTTCGCTGCTGCCCGTACTGCTGATTTCCCTGCTGGCTGTGCTGTCGGTTCTGAGCCTGTTGCTGGGTCTGTCTGGCTGCGTATTTGTCCGGGTTCATCAGCATATCGTAGGCCTCGTTGATCTCATTCATCTTTTTGGTGGCATTGGGGTCGTTGGGATGGAGATCCGGGTGATACTGCTTGGCCAGACGGCGGTATGCTTTTTTGATCTCTTCCTGGGAGGCTCCCGGGCTCAGGCCCAGTACTTTGTGGGGGTCGTCGATCATTCGTTTACCTTCTCTTTCTTCTGGGTGCCCAGGTTGTATTTGGTCCAGATGCCGGAGTAGAGGATGTTTCGCAGCAGATGGATATCCTGGAGGAGGGGGAGGGTCTCGAAGGCCTGGGAGGCATCCCCCAGGACCATCATCAGGGTGGGGCGCAGTTCCTGGGGGGAGGAGGACAAGCTGTTTAGGGGATTGTACCGTCCGTGGGCCCGATCCTCCTCCAGGTCCACGGCGGCATCTGCCAGGTAGATATATTCCCCCAGGCCCCGTCCGAGCCTGCCCAGGGGTTCAGCCCAGTGATCGTTCCGGCAGACGAAGAGACCCTCCATCAGTTGTCCAAAACAGCGGGAGGCAGCATCCGGGTCCTCGATACCTTGCTGCTCCAATCGGGACAGGCGATCCAAAGAGGTCTCGATGCAGGCGCATTGGTCCGGCCAGTCCGCCTTGACCCTGCGATAGGACTTTTTGAGGAGGCCGGCATAGCAGCGTCTCAGGAGTCTTCGGTCGTCCTTCCAGTCGTCCATGCACTTGTGGTAGGTCAGGGCGATGGTCATATCGGCGGCGTATTCGGTATAGGGATCGATGGCGTAGGGGTGCTTTCTGCAGGGGTGGATACAGCAGTGGCACTGGCCGGTGCTCTCTTCCGGCTCGTAGAGAGAGGAGAGAAGGAGGGCCAGGAAGGTGAGGTCGTAGGTCAGGGCCAGCCTGGAGAGAAAGCCGTGGCGTTTTCCTAACGTGCGGCAGAGGCCGCAGTAGGCGGCCTTGTATCGGGCCTGTTCCTCGAGGCTCAAGTCGGCCGGGTTGGCTTGTACATAACCGAACATAAGGGAAGGTCCTCAGGTCTTCTGGGTGAACTCGCTGCGGCAGTTGGGGCAGCTGATCTTGACAGTGCCCTTGCCCTTGGGGACCCGCAGAATGGTGCCGCACTGGCTGCAGCGGAAGCAGCGGTGGGTTTTTCGCTCCTTCCAGGCAGTTTTCTTCAGGCGGAACCACCCCTTGATGCGGCCCACCCGGGACAAGTAGGCGTTTCGCTCAGCCAGTCGTTTTTCGGTGTTTCGGGACATGGCTCGGAAGAACAGCCAGAACCAAAGGGCCAGGCCGAGGGGGGAGAGAAATTCCAGGCCGGGGATATATCCGCACAGGACCAGGGCCATAGCGGTGAGCATACCTGTTTTGGCGGGCTCGTCATAGCCGTAGCGGCCGGCGGCAAAGCGCTGGAAGCCTGCCTGGATGTTGGAAAAGATGTGTTTCATAATCGTGCTCCTGGTGTATGATAGCCCCTGCGACGGGAGAAAAAGCCGCAGGGCTTGAAATAACTTGGAGCTAAATTATAGTCTGTAAGATTTTTGTAAGAAAGCAACTGGAGGTGAATAAACTATGAACAATTTGTATCTTTGTAAAATGTAAATAATGTGTATTTACGTTGGTTTTCCTGCGTATGTACAGGGAGTTTCTTTTGTCAGATGATGCGCCAAGGGAAAAATTGAAACTTTACAAAAAAGCAATCAATGGAAGGTGATACCATGATATAATGCTTTTACAAAGAGTAAATGGAATGGGCTTGCCGCCCGTAGACATAACAGGAGAACGATATGGAACGAAACGAAAACAGCGGCCTGTGGCCCCAGGAAGACATCGGCAGCCTGGAGACCGTCATGAGCCCCTGGGGAGAGGGTCTGGACCTGAGCCAGCCCCGGTCCAAGGAGATCATCGGCACAGTGGTGAAGTATCAGGACATGCTTCTGGGCTATACCTGTGCCATGAAAGAGGTCCAGACCAAGTTTGATGTTCTGAACACCGAGTTCAACGTCCGTAACCAGCGAAACCCCATCAGCTCCGTGAGCACCCGCCTCAAGAGCATGGCCAGCATCACGGAAAAGCTCAACCGCCGGGGCCTTCCGGTGACCCTGGAGAGCATGGAGAAAAACCTGAATGACGTGGCCGGCGTCCGGGTCATCTGCTCCTACCAGGACGATATCTACCGCATCGCCAACGCCCTTCTGGGCCAGGACGACGTAAAGCTCCTGGAGAAGAAGGATTACATCGAAAACCCCAAGCCCAACGGCTACCGAAGCCTCCACCTCATCATCACCGTGCCGGTCTTTTTCGCCCAGAAGCGGCGGCGGGTGAAGGTGGAGGTCCAGATCCGCACCATCGCCATGGATTTCTGGGCCAGCCTGGAGCACCATATGAAGTACAAGCAGGAGATCCGGGACCAGGAGAACATCGCTGCGGAGCTGAAATCCATTGCCGACGTGATCCACGACACCGACCTGCGGATGCTCAAACTCCGCCAGCGGATCGAGCAGACTGCCGACACCCCCACCGAGGAGGAGCTGCTGCTGAAGCGGTTCAGCCGGGTGGACCTGACCATGGACTAAGTGAAGGAGGAGCGACTATGAAGACTTTGACCGACGTGTATACCCTCTCCAACGGCGTGACCATCCCCTGGGTGGGCTTTGGCACCTGGCAGACCCCCGACGGCCAGGTGGCGGCCGAGGCCGTGAAGGCCGCTCTGGCCGCCGGTTACCGCCACATCGACACCGCCTCCATCTATAAGAACGAACCCGGCGTGGGCCAGGGCATCCGGGAGAGCGGCGTGCCCCGGGAAGAGATTTTTGTCACCACCAAGATCTGGAACAACAAGCGGGGCTATGAGAAGACCCGTGAGTCTGTGGAAAAGAGCCTGGAGCGTCTGGGCCTGGACTATCTGGACATGATCCTCATCCACTGGCCGGCCGCACCCCACCGTGTGGACAACTGGGAGGAGCTGAACCAGAGCACCTGGCAGGCCCTCACCGACCTGTACAAGGAGGGGAAGATCCGGGCCATTGGCGTGTCCAACTTCAAGCCCCACCACCTGCAGGCCCTGCTGGAGGCCGAGGTCAAGCCCATGGTGAACCAGATCGAGCTTCACCCCGGCATGACCCAGCAGGAGACTGTAGACCTGTGCCAGGAGCACGGCATCCTCCTGGAGGCCTGGAGCCCTCTGGGCTGCGGCCGTCTGCTGGATCACCCCCTCCTAGGTGAGCTGGCAGAGAAATACGGCAAGTCCGTGGCTCAGGTCTGTATCCGTTGGTGCCTCCAGAAGGGCTTTTTGCCCCTGCCCAAGTCTGTGACCCCCTCCCGCATCCAGGAGAATGCCAAGGTCTTTGATTTCCAGATCAGCGATGAGGACATGGCCAAGATGGACGCCATGGAAAACGTGGGCTGGTCCGGCCTGGACCCCGATGAGGTAGACTTCTGATGACCCTGCAAGACACCTGCACCCTGCGTAACGGGGTAGAAATTCCCCGGCTGGGCTTCGGCACCTACAAGACCCCGGAAGGGGAGGTGGCGGAGGCCTCCGTCCTGGCCGCCCTGGAGGCGGGCTATCGCCACATCGACACCGCCGCCTTTTACGGCAACGAAGGAGGTGTGGGTCGGGCTATCCGCAAGAGCGGTATCCCCCGGGAGGAACTCTTCGTGACCACCAAGGTGTGGAACACCGAGCGGGGCTATGAAAAGGCCAAGGCCTCCATCCTGGCCAGTCTGGACCGGCTGGGCCTGGACTACGTGGACCTGTGCCTCATCCACTGGCCGGCCATCCCCAAGCAGTTCCACAACTGGGAGGAGATCAATCTGGACACCTGGGAGGCCTTCCGAGAACTCCACAGCCTGGGGAAAATCCGGGCCATCGGCGTGTCCAACTTCAAGCCCCGTCACCTGGAGGCTCTGATGAAAACCGACGTGCCCCCTATGGTCAACCAGATCGAGTGTCACCCCGGTCAGCCCCAGAAGGAGACCATTGCATACTGTCAGGCCAACGGCATCCTGGTGGAGGCCTGGTCCCCTATGGGACGGGGAAAGCTCCTGGACCACCCTCTTCTCACCGAGATGGCGGCCAAGTACGGGGTGTCTGTGGCCCAGCTGTGCATCCGCTGGTGCCTCCAGCGGGACATTGTCCCCCTGCCCAAATCCGTCACCCCGGACCGTATCCGGGAGAATGCCAAGGTCTTTGACTTTGCCATCACAGCGGAGGATATGGACATCCTCACCGGGATGCCCCCTACGGCCACCTCCCACGACCCGGACGAGATCGACTTCTGAGACGCCCTTGACGGATGTTTTTGAGGGGAGTAAAATAAACTCCGCTGCAGAAACAGAGAAGCCGAAAGGGGAGAGTGACCGTGAGCAGACAGGAGACCGCCAGACGATACGTGCTGTTTATCATCAGCCTGTTCTTTGCGGCCCTGGGTGTTGCCTTCACCAAGCACGGGGAGCTGGGGGTGTCCCCCATTTCCTCGGTGGCCAACGTGCTGAGCATTCGTTTCGACTTCCTCTCCCTGGGCTCCTGGCTCATCATCTGGAACTGCGTTTTGATCCTGGGGCAGATCCTGATCCTGGGGCGGAAGTTCCAGCCCATCCAGTTTCTGCAGGTGCCCCTTTCCTTCCTCTTCGGATGGTTTACCGACCTGGGGATGTGGATGGTGGGACCCATCCCGGTGAACGCCTATCCGACCCGCATCCTGATGGTCCTCATCGGAGTGGTGGTCCTGGGCTTCGGCATTTCCCTGGCGGTCATTGCCAACGTCATTATGAACTCCGGAGAAGCCTTCGTGAAGGCCTTGTCCGACCGGGTTCGGAAGGAGTTTGGAAACGTGAAGGTGGCCTTTGACGTCTCCTGTGTCCTGCTGGCCCTGGTGCTGTCCCTGCTGTTTTTTGACGGTGCCATTGTGGGTACCCGGGAGGGCACGGTGATCTCCGCCCTGCTGACCGGCTTCGTGGTGAAGTGGTTCAGCAAGCGATTGGAAACCCCGCTGGAGGCCTTGCTCCGGAAAACAAAATGAAACCGTTGTGCCCCGGCAGGAAACTGCTGGGGCTTGTGTTTTGCCGGAAAACCCGATAGAATGGAACAAAGACCACCAACACGAAGGGAGAATCCCTCTATGTATACCCACCTTGCATCCCCGGGGAAGATCGGTTCCCTGACCATCAAAAACCGCATGGCCATGACGGCGGCCTCCGCCTCCCTGTCGGAGCCTGACGGCACCATGACCGAGGATATGCTGGCCTACTACGAAGCCCGTGCCCGGGGCGGTGTGGGCCTCATCATCACCGAGATGGTCTGCGTGGACGAGGACCGTGGCGTCCTCTTCTACCGGGAGCTGAACGCCGCCCGGGAGGAGAACATCCCCTCCTTCCGCCAGCTGGCCGACCGCATCCACCCCTATGGGACCAAAATTTTCGCCCAGCTCTTCCACCCCGGCGCCAACGCCGACCCTAAGCTGAACCCAAAGGACCTGATCTCCGCCAGCGACGTGAAGGGCCGGAAGGGTGCCCGGGCGGTAACCCTGGAGGAGATCCGCGACATCGTCCAAAAGTTCGGCCAGGCCGCCCGGCGGGTGAAGGAGGCGGGCTTTGACGGGGTGGAGATCCACGCCGCCCACCACTACCTCCTCCACAGCTTCCTGAGCCCGGTCACCAACCAGCGCACCGACCAGTACGGCGGCAGTCTGGAAAACCGCACCCGTATCCTGAAGGAGATCGTGGAGGCCATCCGGGAAACCTGCGGCCGGGACTTCCCCCTGATGTTCCGGGTGTCCATCGAGGAGTACATCGGGGTCAACGGCTACCACCCGGACACCGGTGTGAAGATCTGCCAGATGCTGGAGAGCTGGGGGGTGGACGCCATCAACGCCTCGGCTTCCGGCACCACCAGCAAGCTCAGCCAGAGCATGGAACCCATGAACTTCCGCCAGGGCTGGCGAAAGCACCTGGCCAAGGCCGTCAAGGGGGCGGTGAACATCCCCGTCCTGGCGGTGTCCATGATCCGGGAGCCTGCCTTCGGGGAAAAGCTGTTGGAGGAAGGGATCCTGGACTTTGCCGGTTCCGTCCGCTGCCACCTGGCCGACCCGGAATGGACCAACAAGGCCCTTTCCGGGCAGGATGAAGCAATCATGCCCTGCATCGCCTGCATGGCCTGCCTGGGCAAGTACTACGAGGAAGGCCACATCACCTGCGCGGTGAACCCGGAGACCGGCTACGAGGCCCTTCTGTCTCCCCTGGAGAAGGATGGGGACGGACGGCTGGTGGTGGTCCTGGGGGGTGGCCCTGCCGGTCTGGAGGCCGCCTGGGTGGCCGCAAGGCGGGGGTTCCGGGTAGTCCTCTTTGAAAAGAGCGACAGCCTGGGCGGTCAGCTGAAGCTGGCGGCCAGGACCCCTCGCAAGGAGCGTATCCAGGGCCTGCTGGACAGCCTGATCCGCCGCTGTACCCAGGCTGGGGTGGAATTCCGCCTCAGTTATGCACCGGCTGTGGAAGAATTGAAGGAAATGAAGCCCTATGCCCTTCTGGATGCCACCGGCGGCGTGCCTGCCATCCCTGTCTCCATTGAGGGGGCGGACAGCCCCATGGTGTGTACCCCGCCGGAAATCATCTCCGGGAAGATCAACCCCGTGGAGGAGAGCATCGTGGTGGTGGGCTCCGGCATGACCGGCCTGGAAACCGCCGAGCTTTTGTCCCAGCGAGAGAAGGACAACGCTGTCCTGGTGCTGGAGGCGGCCCCCCGGCTGGCCCCTGGAGTCCTGGGGTCCAACCGCAACGCCATCACGGCGGTGCTGGAGCCCAACAACGTGATGCTTCTGGTAAACCGCACCCTGACCAAAATCGGCACCGACCGGATCTGGTTCGTGGACTCCCAGACCGGAGAGGAATATGTATACCCCTGTGACCGGGTGGTTCTGGCCCTGGGCACCAAGCCTGCTGCCCCCTACGGGGAGGAGCTGAAGACCGTCTGTGATAAGGTCATCTCCATGGGTGACCGGACCCACGGCGGGCAGATCTGGGATGCCATCCACACCGGCTATCATGGGGCGCGAAATCTGTAACAGGAGGAATCGATCATGGCATGGAAGAGCAAATGTAAGATCACCGTTCTGAAGAAGGACTACTACCAGGACCTGGCGGACCAGTACCTGTCCAACCCCCAGGTGGGCCCCTGTTCCCGGTTTGAGGAGGGCCAGGAGTTCATCGTGGACAAAGAGAACTACCTGACCATGCTGGATGGCCAGTTCTGCGCCGAGGCCTGGGACGCCATCAGCCACTATGTGTACGCCGCCCTCCAGGGAGGCTCCATCATGCACGGCTGGAGCAAGGATGAAAAGGTGATGATCACCTGCTGCAACGACGGCGTCCGCCCGGTCATTTTCAAACTTGAGCGGATCGACGAGGAATAAACGAAAAAAAGAACCTTCTGCGGAAGGTTCTTTTTTATTTGGTGATATCCTCACAGTCATGTCAGGAAGGTCACGGTAAAATAAAATCAAGATTTTTCAAAGATTTAACCTGGTCCTGATGGCAGATTTAACACAGAACAGGGTACAATGAGATCGTGATAAAGAACGATAAAGGAAAAGGCCTAAGGGAGGCCGAAAGGAGAATACTATGGAACAGTTACGAAACAAGAAGGGCTTCATCTGCGATATGGACGGTGTCATCTACCACGGAAACCGGATCCTGCCCGGGGTCCACGAGTTTGTGGCATGGCTCCAGCGGGAGGGGAAGGAGTTCCTCTTCCTGACCAACGGCTCCGGCAAAACCCCTCGAGAGCTCCAGCAGAAGCTGGCCAAGATGGGCCTGGACATCGACGAGAAGCATTTTTACACCAGCGCTCTGGCCACCGCCCGCTTCGTGGCCCGGCAGATGCCCGGTGCCCGGGCTTTCGTCATTGGTGAGCCCGGCCTTTTCCACGCCCTCTATGAGCAGGGCATTACCTACGATGAGAACAACCCCGACTACGTCATTGTGGGCGAGGGGAGCAACTATAACTACGATAAGATCTGCCAGGCTGTCCGCTGCATCCAGCGGGGCGCCCGGCTCATCGGCACCAACACCGACCTGACCGCCCCCTCCGAGAGCGGCATCATCCCCGCCTGCCGGGCTCTGGTGGCACCCATCGAGCTTACCACCGGGGTGGAGGCCTACTATGTGGGCAAGCCCAACCCCCTCATGATGCGCACCGGCCTGAACCTGCTGGGGGTCCGCTCCCAGGATGCCGTCATGATCGGCGACCGGATGGACACCGATATGGTGGCCGGCATCGAGACCGGCCTGGACACCGTGCTGGTCCTCTCCGGGGTCAGCACCCGGGAGACCGTGGAGCGGTTCCCCTACCGTCCCCGCCTGATCCTGAATGGCGTAGGGGATATAGCGGCTGCTGCCGCAGCCGCAAGTGAAATTGAGCCTGCGGCTCAGTGAAATACGCCTACAGCGTGTGAAATTCGGCCTGTGGCCGAGTGAAATTGCCCCTGCGGGGCAGTTGTGGTGTCCCTGTGGGACGATTCAAATAGAAAAGGGCGTGCTGCAATTTCATTGCAGCACGCCCTTTTTGGTGCCTCGGTGTGCCCGCAGGGCGCGCGCAGAGAGGTGCAGCCAAACACAAAACCGCTCCGGCCATGGGTCGGAGCGGTTTTGTCATTATCGTTGATATTCGAATTCCATGTTGTACAGGCAGACCAGGTCGCCGTCCTTGATGCCCATCTCCTCCAGACGGTCGAAGACGCCGGCGGTGCGGAGCATCCGGTCGAACCAGTTTCTGGACTCGTAGTTGGAGAAGTTGACGTTGGCCATGATCTTCTGGAGCCAGGGGCCGTCCACCATCCACACATCGTCCTCGTGGGTGATGGTGAGGGGCTCGGAGGTGTCCACCTGAGGGGGACGCTCCACGTACTCGGGCTCGTAGGTGATGACCGGGGGCAGGTGAGCCAGCTCGCCTGCGGCGGCCTTCATCAGCTCACGGACGCCCATGTGGGCGGCGGCAGACATTTCAAAGAACCGCAGGCCCTTGGCCTCCACGTGGGCCTTGAGCTTCTCCAGAAGTTCCCGGTCCTCCAGGATGTCGGTCTTGTTGGCCACCACCAGCATCTTGCGGCTGGCCAGGTCGGGGCTGTACTCCTGGAGCTCGGCGCAGATGGCGTCGAAGTCCTCCACGGGGTCGCGGCCCTCGCTGCCGGACACGTCCACCACATGGATGAGCAGACGGCAGCGGTCAATGTGGCGCAGGAAGTCGTGGCCCAGACCGGCGCCCTCAGCGGCACCCTCGATGATGCCGGGGATGTCGGCCATGACGAAGGAGACGCCGTCGTCCACGAAGACCACGCCCAGGTTGGGGAAGAGGGTGGTGAAGTGGTAGTTGGCGATCTTGGGGCGGGCCTTGGTGGCCACGGACAGCAGGGTGGACTTGCCCACATTGGGGAAGCCAACCAGACCCACGTCAGCCAGGAGCTTCAGCTCCAGCAGGATATTCCGCTCCTTGCCGGGCAGACCTGCCTTGGCGAACTGGGGGGTCTGACGGGTGGGGGTGGC
>JAFXCU010000166.1 GCA_017521345.1 Ruminiclostridium sp.
GCGGTCCTGACGGGCATAGCCGAAGTAGGGGATCACAGCGGTGATGCGGCCGGCGGAGGCGCGCTTCATTGCGTCGATCATGACCAGCAGCTCCATCAGGTTGTCGTTGACGGGAGCGCAGGTGGACTGGATCAGGAACACGTCAGCGCCGCGCACGGTCTCGAAAATGGAGACGGAGCATTCGCCGTCGGCGAAGTTCTTGCACTCGGAGCTGCCCAGGGGCATACGGAGCTCCCGGCAGATGGCCTCTGCCAGATGACGGTTGGAGTTGCCGCAGAAAATCTTCATATTGTTGCCATGTGAGATCATCGTAAACATCCCTCTCTCGATAATTTTTTCTCATTGCCGATCCCTGCCGAAACGCAGGGCATTCTTCCATGGTCTCATTATAACAAACAAAAAATGGTTTTGCATCTGTTTTCCATGAGAAAATAAAAATAATTTTTAAGAAAGCATGAACAATTCTTCCATGGGCGGAAAAGAGGTTGTCATGGGGACAAATCCGTGCTAAAATACCCCGTTGTGAATATGATTCCGCAAAATGCGGGCAAATGACCCGATTTATGGCTCCGTTTCAGCGAAAATGTGGAAAACTGAGAGCCGAACAACGACCAAAGGAGAAACGAATCATGAAAAAGATCATGCGCAGAGTGCTGGGCGGTGCCCTGTCCCTGGTGATGATGGTGGGCCTGCTCACCGGCTGCGGCGGCGCTCAGGCCCCCGTGAAGGAAGTCATGGGCTATGAGGGCTCCACCGTCCTGTTCACCGTGGACGGCAACGATGTCACCGCCGAGGACTACTTCTTCTGGATGTCCCAGAACGCCGACTATGTGGCCAGCTACTTCACCGGCATGGGCCTGGAGATGGACTGGACCAACAACCTGGGCGGCTCCCAGGATATGGACAGCTACGTGAAGGAGTCCTCTCAGGACACCGCTGTCCTGTATGCCATCGTCAAGGCCAAGGCCGCCGAGTACGGCTATGAGCTGAGCAAGGAGGACGAGGCAGCCTACGACGAGGACCTGGCCGCTGCCAAGGAGCAGCTGGGCGGCGAGGAGGAATATGAAGACTTCCTGCGCTCCATGTGCATCACCGACGAGGGCATGCGTGAGATGAGCACCGTGGGCGTCCTGTACAACCACATGATGGAGGGCCTGTTCCGTGAGGGCGGCGAGTACGAAGCCGCCCCTGAGGATCTGGCTGCTTTCGCAGAAGAGAACGACCTGCTGTGCGCTAAGCACATCCTGCTGATGACCCAGGACATGACCACCGGCGAGGCCCTGCCCGAGGAAGACGCTGCCGCCCAGAAGGCCCTGGCAGAGGACATCCTGGCCCAGCTCCAGGCCATCGAGGACCCCGCTGAGCTGGAGACCAAGTTCGACGAGCTCATGAACGAGCACAGCCAGGACACCGGCCTGGCCGCTTACCCCAACGGCTATGTGTTCACCGCCGGCGAGATGGTGGCTGAGTTCGAGGAGGGCACCCGTGCCCTGGAGTTCGGCGCTGTCAGCGGCATCGTGGAGAGCTCCTACGGCTACCACATCATCCTGCGTCAGGACCCCGCAGAGTCTGAGGAAGTCCAGACCCAGTGGCAGGCCGCCGAGATGGACGCCCTGGTCCAGCAGTGGACCGAGGAGGCCGTCATCGAGACCACCGAGACCTATGACAACCTGACCACCGCAGAGTTCTACACCAACCTGACCGCTTACCGTGAGACCTTCGCTCCCGCTGAGGAGGCAGAGGATGCCGCTGCCACCGAGGAGACCGACGGCGAGGCTGAGGAGCCTGCTGAAGAGGCTCCTGCCGAGGAAGCAGAGGACGCCGCCACCGAAGAGGCTCCCGCAGAGGATGCCGCCGAGGGCGAAGCAGCCGAATAATTATATCGTATCTGCCCCGGCCCAAATGGGCCGGGGCATTTTATATCCCTTTGCGGTAGGAACAGAAATGGCTCCCTTGTGCAAAGGGAGCTGTCACCGAAGGTGACTGAGGGATTGTGCAGCAGAAACTTTGCAGGTCTATCGAAAGGTGAGGCGAATTCGTAAGCGTTTCCGAGACAATCCCTCCGTCTCGCCTGCGGCGAGCCACCTCCCTTTGCACAAGGGAGGCTTAGGGTGCGCCGCAGAACGCAAGTTATACGGAATCGGTAAAATTTTCCCTCCCCACCCAAAACCGACAGGTTCATCCCTGCCCCATCCGGTATCCTAGAGAAAACCAACGGACAATCATTCCGAAAAGAGGGATACCTATGGACCAACCATTTCACACTTTGTCTATCCGTCAGGCGGCGGAGGCGCTGGAATCCGACCCGGACCGGGGCCTGAGCCTCTGGGAGGCCGCCCGCCGCCTGGAGGAACACGGGGAGAACCGCATCCGGGAGGCCAGGCCCCCCGGTCTTCTCCGGCGGTGCCTGGCCCAGCTGAAGGACCCCATGATCCTGGTCCTTCTGGCGGCGGCAGTGCTGTCCTTTCTGGCCGGGGGCGGGGAGGACTGGCTGGACACTGCCATCATCCTGGGCATCGTGGTCTTCAACACGGCCATCTCTGTGGTCCAGGAGGACAACGCCAGGAAGGCCCTGGAGGCCCTTCGGGCCCTGTCTGCCCCCAAGGCCCGTGTTCTGCGGGAGGGGGAGCAAAGCGATCTGGAGAGCCATCTGCTGGTCCCTGGGGACGTGATCCTCCTGGAAGCCGGAGATTACGTCCCCGCTGACGGCCGCATCCTGTGGGAGGCGGGACTCCAGACCGACGAGTCCGCCATGACCGGGGAGTCCCTCCCCGTCCGGAAGGGGGCCCTGGCCGGGCTCCCGGCGGAGACCCCTCTGGCCGAGAGGAAAAACATGGTCATCGGGGGGACGGTGGTCACCGGCGGCCGAGGGAAGGTCCTGGTCACCGCCACGGGGATGGACACCGAGATGGGAAAGATCGCCGGCCTCCTTCTGGACCAGGGGGAGGGGGAGACCCCCCTGCAGAAAAAGATGGGGGAGGTCTCCAAGGTCCTCTCCCTGGTGTGCGTGGGGGTGTGCGCCGTGATGTTCGGGGTGGGGATGCTCCAGCACCGGGACATTTTGGATATGTTCCTCACCGCCGTTGCCCTGGCGGTGGCCGCCATTCCCGAGGGATTGCCCGCCATCGTCACCATCGTCCTGGCCATGGGGGTGGGGCGGATGGCCCGCCGGAACGCCATCATCAAAAAACTCCTGCCGTGGAGACCCTGGGCTGCGCCTCGGTGATCTGCTCGGACAAGACCGGGACCCTCACCAAGAACGAGATGACCGTCCTGGAGGTCTGGACCCCCGGAGGGCGGTACCGGACCAAGGCCCTGACCCTGGGCACCCTGTGTGGGGACGCCCAGGCGAGCCCCAAGGGCTGGACGGGAGACCCCACCGAAACGGCCATCGCCGCCCTGGCGGCCCGGGAGGGCTTACATAAGGCATCCCTGGACCGGGACTGGCCCCGGCGGGGAGAGGCCCCCTTTGACTCGTCCCGGAAGAGCATGGCTACCTGTCACAGCCAGCCGGGGGGCGGGGTCCTCATTGCGGTGAAGGGGGCTCCTGAGGCCATTCTGAGCCGCTGTACATACATCCTGGGCCCCTCCGGCCCCCGGTCCATCACCCGGGGGGACCGGCTGGCTATCCAGTCGGA
>JAFXCU010000167.1 GCA_017521345.1 Ruminiclostridium sp.
AGGAACTCGGTGCCTTCCTCCATGATGGTCAGGTCGGCAGCCCAGTTGGTGTCAAAGACCTCGTCAAAGCCCATGCGGCGCAGGGCAGCTGCCAGCTTGCCGGTCTCGGAGGTGCCTGCGGGCTGGCCGAAGCACTCGGCGATGCCCACGCGGACAGCGGGAGCGGGCTGGACCACCACGTGCTTGTTGGGATTGTTCAGGGCACGCAGGACACGGTCCTTGTGGCTGGTCTCCTTCAGGGCGCCAACGGGGCAGACCACGGTGCACTGACCGCAGTAGGTGCAGTCGGTGCTGCCGATGGGCAGGTTGAAGGCGGGGGAGATGACGGTGTCGAAGCCGCGGTTGGCAGCGGTCAGAACAGAAGTGGTCTGGATCTTCTGGCAGACGCTGACGCAGCGGCGGCACAGGATGCACTTGTTGGGGTCGCGGGTCAGGGACTCGGACACGTCGATGGGGTGCAGGGAACGCTCGCCCTCGTAGTGGGAGGCGTCCACGCCCAGCTCACGGCCCAGAGCCTGGAATTCGCAGTCCTGGTTGCGGTTGCAGGTCAGGCACTGCTTGTCGTGGTTGGAGAGCAGCAGCTCATACATGGTCTTGCGTGCTTCCAGCACACGGGCGTTGTTGGTGTTGATGACCATGCCGTCCTTGGCTTCCACCATGCAGGAGGCCTGCAGGTTCTTGGCGGGAGGGCTGACCTGCTCCACCACACAGATACGGCAGGCGCCGTACTTATGGATGCCTTCCAGATAGCACAGCTTGGGGATGTGAATGCCGTTGAGCTCGGCGGCCTGCAGGATGGTGCTGCCGGCGGGAGCTATGCATTCTTTCCCGTTTATGGTGAGTCTGATATCTGCCATTTCACTTACCTCCTGTCGCAACGCAGGCAGCGGCTGGCCTCAGCACGGGCATCCAGCTCGTGCATGCCCAGGTTACGCTCGACGAAGCTGCCGACTGCTTGTTCCGCCTCGATCTGTCTGGTCAGGAAGCGGTTGTGAGGAACGATGTCGCCCTCGATGTGATAGTCAGTGATCTCCTGCTCGAAGCCCTTATCCAGGACGCCGGAGCCGCCCAGGTACTTGTCGATGCCGGATGCGGCAACCTTTGCCTCGTACACGGCGTTGACGATATCCTTGGGACCACGGTGTGCGTCGCCGCCCACGAAGACGCCGGGCATAGAGGTTGCCTGGGTGTAGCGGTCAGCCACGACACGGTCGCCGTTGAGCTTGATGCGGCCCTTGAAGAAGGCGGTGTCGGGAGTCTGGGAGATGGCGGGAATGACCACGTCGAACTCTTCCACGTAGGATTCGCCGCTGGGAACGGCCTTGCGGCGGCCGGAGCTGTCGAACTGACCCAGCTTCTGCTTCATGACGCAGATGCTGTTGAGCTTGCCGCCAATGCCGATGAACTCGGTGGGGTTGGACAGGGTGCGGATCTGCACGCCCTCTTCCAGAGCGTCCTTAATCTCCACCTTATCTGCGGGCATGTCTTCCTCGGTACGACGGTAGAGCATGATGACTTCCTTGGCGCCCAGACGCAGAGCGGTACGGGCGGAGTCGATGGCGGTGTTGCCGCCGCCCACGACGGCCACCTTCTTGCCGGTGAAGTCCAGGTCCTTCTGGAGCCACACGCGCTTGAGGAAGTCCAGGCCGTGGTAGACGCCTTCCAGGTCCTCGCCGGGAATGCCCATATGCAGGGTCTTCTGGGCACCGATGGCGATGAAGACGGCGTCATAGTTGTCACGGAGGGCACGGAAGGAGATGTCCTCGCCCACCTTGGTGTTGCAGATGATGTTCACGCCGGTCTTGACGATGTGGCCGATCTCACGCTCGATGATGTTCAGAGGCAGACGGTAGTCGGGGATGCCGAAGGTCATGATGCCGCCGGGACGGCTCTCAGCTTCGTACACGTCCACGTGGTAGCCCAGGCGGGCCAGGTAGTAGGCGCAGGTCAGACCGGAGGGGCCGGAGCCGATGATGGCCACGGTCTTGTCGATCTTCTTCTTGGGCTTCAGATCCTCATCGGAGGGGAAGCCGTGGGCGTAGGCCCAGTCGGTGGCGAAGCGCTTGAGCTCGCAGATGTTCATGGCCTCGTCCACGCTGCCGCGGCGGCAGCGGCTCTCGCAGGGGTGAGTACAGACACGGCCGCAGATGCCGGAGAAGGGGTTGTCTCGCAGCATGATGCGGGCAGCGCCCATGTAGTCGCCGGTGGCAATGAGGCTCATGTAGCCGGGGATGTTGATGCCGGCGGGGCAGGTGTTCTCACAGGGGCTGGAGACCAGCTCGGAGCAGACACCTGCGGTGCAGCGCTTCTCGATGATGTGCTCTTCGTACTCATCACGGAAGTACTTCAGGGTGGACAGAACGGGGTTGGGAGCGGTCTGGCCCAGGCCGCACATGGCGGTGTCCTTGATGATGCCGCCCAGGTGCTCCAGGGTCTCGATGTCGCTCTTCTTGCCCTCACCGGCCACAATGCGGTTGAGGATCTCCAGCATACGCTTGGTGCCCACACGGCAGGCAGTACATTTGCCGCAGGATTCCTCCTGGATGAAGTCCAGGTAGAAGCGGGCGGTGTCCACCATGCAGGTGTCCTCGTCCATGACGATCAGGCCGCCGGAGCCCACGATGGAGCCCAGAGCTGCCAGGGATTCATAGTCCAGGGGGGTGTTGATGTTTTCGGCGGTGATACAGCCGCCGGAGGGGCCGCCGGTCTGGGCGGACTTGAACTTCTTGCCGTTGGGGATGCCGCCGCCGATGGAGTAGATGACCTCGGACAGGGGGGTGCCCATGGGGACTTCCACCAGGCCGGTGTTGACGATGTTGCCGGAGAGGGCAAAGACCTTGGTGCCGGGGCTCTTCTCGGTGCCGAACTGGCGGAACCAGTCTGCGCCGTTGAGCATGATGGCGGGAACGGTAGCCAGGGTCTCCACGTTGTTGATGATGGAGGGCTTGCCGAACAGGCCGCTCTGGAAGGGGAAGGGGGGCTTCTGTCTGGGCTCGCCGCGCTGACCCTCAACGGATGCCAGCAGAGCGGTCTCCTCGCCGCAGACGAAGGCGCCTGCGCCGATGCGGATCTCGATGTCGAAATCGAAGCCGGAGCCCATGATGTCCTTGCCCAGCAGGCCTTCCTCACGGGCCATCCGCATAGCATCCTCCAGACGGTGGATGGCGATGGGATACTCGGCACGGATGTAGACAACGCCGTGGTTTGCGCCGATGGCATAGCCGCCGATCAGCATACCTTCAATGACGCTGTGGGGGTCGCCTTCAAAGACGGAACGGTCCATGAATGCACCGGGGTCGCCTTCGTCGGCGTTGCAGATGATGTACTTTTCGTCGCCGGGCTGGTTGTAGGCAGCTTCCCACTTAACGCCTGCGGGGAAGCCTGCGCCGCCGCGGCCCCGGAGACCGGACTTCTTCATCTCTTCGATGACTTCAATGCGGTCGCCCTTCTCCAGGATGCGGGCCAGGGCCAGATAGCCGTCTTTGGCCACGTAGCTGTTGATGCAGTTGACGTCGATCAGGCCGCAGTTGCGCAGGGCGATACGGACCTGGTCACGGAAGAAGGCCACATCCTTGATGTTGGCCACACGCTTCTTCTGGACGGAGTCATAGAAGGTGTACTCATTGACGGGCTCGCCGCCGATGAAGTGCTTCTTCACCACGTCCTTGACCCGCTCGGGGGTCATTTCGGTGTAGTAGGTCTCGTCGGGCAGGATGTACACGACGGGGCCCACGGCGCAGGTGCCCATGCAGCCGCGCTCGATAACGGCTACCTTGTCGGACAGGCCGGCGGCTTCCAGTTCCTCCACCATGGCGTCACGGACAGCCTTACAGCCAGAGGACACGCAGCCGGTGCCGTAACATACCAGGGCCAGATAGTCGTACTGACCGATCTTTTCCTGATAGGCTTCCTTCATGGCCTGAAGGTCAGCAATGCTTCTGATCATGCGTCAGCACCTCCTTCATTGTTCTCGTCGGCATCTTCATACAGAGACAGGATGCCCTTGAGTTTGGCGGGAGTGACCTGCTTGTAGACGTCGTCGTCGATCATGATGGCAGGAGCCAGACCGCAGGCGCCGATGCAGCGGACGATCTCGAAGGTGAACTGACCGTCCTCGGTGGTGCAGCCCACTTCCACGTTCAGGTTGCGCTTGATGGCGTCAACCACCTTCTGGCCGCCGCGGACATAACATGCGGTGCCCTGGCACATACGGATGGTGTGCTTGCCCTTCTTCTGGGTGGAGAAGAAGGAGTAGAAGCTGACAACACCGTGGATCTCAGAGACGGGGATGTTCATCTTGCGGGCGATGAACTCCTGGAGTTCGGGGGGAAGGTAACCATAGATCTCCTGAGCTGCGTGCAGCACCATGATCAGGCTGCCTTCCTTGTCTTTGTATGACTCGATCACTTGAGCGATCTCGGCATACTTCTCTTCGTCGGTCTGGCTCTCGTGATCATGCTCGAAGGCCAGCTTTTCCAGACTCAGACTCATAAGGCTCTCTCCTTTACAATAGAATTGCATATTTCAGCATCCGGCGGGAGGGGAGACCTCCGCCGGCCCGGTGGATGGGAGGGGGCGACAGCAGGACGGATACTGTACAGATGACCGACAGAAAAGAGGCCTGTCGGTCATTGGGGTGAAAGGATCGGATGGGAAGGACCGGGACTGGCATAGGGTGCTCTGTGTGAAAAAATGCAAATCCAGGTGGGGTCTTCTTGCATCCGAAGGTATCCTGCAGTGTCAATATATTGCTACAATAGCAAGTATATAATACCTTGAAACGTTCCTTTTGTCAATGGGAGCGAAAACGGGGGAAATGAAATGTTTTTTGGATAAAAGTGCGGAAAAGATGGGTAATTTAGAGTGAAACTCGCTTAAACGGAATGGGTATAAGAAAAAATAATGGAAAATAAAGAATTTTTTGAAAAAAGAGAAGAAAACTTTTTTGAAGGGGATGATTCATTTTGCCTGCTTTCTTGTGAAAATGAAGGAAAACATGACTTGACAGGGCAGTCTTTTGCGGAGTAAAGCGGGAGAAATCCTGCATTTATGAGGCTGCTGCCTCTGGCGGCGGCCTCAATGAAGCACGCCTGCGGCGCATGAAGTGGGGCTGATGGCCCCATGAAGCGGCCCCTTTGGGGGCCGATGAAGAAAAAGAGAGCGTGCCGGAACGGCACGCTCTTGGAAGGGTCAGAGATTGAGCAGTTGGTTTTTCTTTGCCTCGTAGTCTTCGGGGGTGATGAGGCCGTCCTCCTGGAGCTGCTTGTAGGTCCGCAGGCGGGCAGAGAGCTCCTGGGGATCCAGATCCCGAATGGCAACCTGGACGGTCTGGGCGGGTTCAGAGAACCGGTTGAACTTGTCCTGCATGAGGATAGGAGGCAGGAGGGGGACAAAGAAGGCCATCACCAGGCAAAGGACTCCCAGGTCGCAGGGGATGCCCCGGTCGTGGGCCTGGATGTCGGTGCGCTTGGCGCTCTGGTAGACCCAGTAAATCAGATAGAAGGGCACGAAGATGCACAGCAGCAGCTGGTTGGTGGGGTTCCGGTCAGAGAAGTCCCGGGTGTTGTTCTGGAAGCCGGTGGTCCGGTAGATCCAGATGCAGTACCACACGCCGAAGGTGAAGATCAGCAGCAGGATGTGCTTGAGCATATCGCACCGGCCGTCCCACACCTTGGGCTGGTAGGTGGGCAGAGGTTCCTGGGGCTGGGCTGTGTCCTGAGGGACCTCGCCATCGGTCACAGGAGTGGAGGGTTCGGTCTGAGCGGGCTGGGGCTCCAGGTCCTGCATGGGGTTGCCATTCGGAAAGACCACCGTAAGGCTCATGAGGAAGTAAAGGCCAACCA
>JAFXCU010000168.1 GCA_017521345.1 Ruminiclostridium sp.
GGTGTTCGGCTCATGAAAAAAATAAGGACCCGTAAGAAAAAGACCATGCTGGGCTGTCTTACCCTGCTTCTCCTGCTGGCCATCGCCATGGGGACCCACCTGATGGGTTTCACCCCCGGGCAGAACATCCGGGCTGTGGAGAACCTGTTGGGGCTGGCTCCCACGGAACCGGTGATGGACCGGGACGGTTGGTACCTGACAGAAAACGATGATGTCCTCCTCCTGACGTTTTATACCCCCGGCCTTTGGCGGGACCGCTGGGGCAACGACACCTTGAACTTTGTCGTGGCTGATAAACCGGACGATCCACCTGTGGCAGGCGGAGGCCATTATTATCAGGATTATCAGGCCAACCAAGCCACCTTTCACCTTTTTGGGGAGGTCCTTCTGGAGGAGGCAGCCTCCGTCCGGGCCTACTGCAATGTAGATCCCAGCTATCACTACTGTTCGGTAGAACTCACTGCAGATGTTTTCACTGCTGAAAACGGCAACCGATACTTCTGGTCCGTGACCACCCAGGACCTGGAACCCATCGACCAATTGCCCATAGCTCTGGATGTTCTTGACGAAGAGGGCAACGTCCTGTGCACCTATGACTCGTCCCAAAACTGGAGCATTGGCTTCATCGAATAACAAGGAGGCAATCCTATGGAACGCAAAAAGAATCTGGAACACACCACCCTGCTGGTCCTCTCCCTGCTGAAAGGACAGGACCTGTACGGCTATCAGATGATCACCGAACTGGAGCGCCGCTCCAACCAAACCTTTCACATGAAGGAGGGCACCCTCTACCCTGTGCTGAAAAAGCTGGAGAACGGGGGCTATGTGACCTCCTATGAGGCCGAGGCCAACGGTCGCACCCGGAAGTACTACCGCATCACCAAGTCCGGCCTGAAGCAGCTGGCCGAGGAAAAGCAGAGCTGGGAGGTCTACGCCAACGGGGTCAACTCCGTGCTGAGCTTCATGCCGGGGTGAATCCAACCCTCCAGAGAGTGGGACGATGAGGGCATCGTCCCCTACGGAGTTGGTTCCCCGCTCCAGCCATGTAGGGGCCGATGCCTACATCGGCCCTGCTCATGTTGGTTCACGCACGATAGAAAGGAGGTAACCCATGGACCCAAGATTCACAGAATACGGAACCGCCGTCTGCACCTTTGTCCGCCACGCCACCGCCAAGGAGAAAGCGGCCATCCGCAAGGAGCTGGCCGACCACATGGAGGACCACGCCCAGGCCCTCATAGACGGAGGCTTTCCGGAAGACCACGCCGCCCGTGTGGCCCTGGAGTCCATGGGTGACCCGGAGGCCGTAGGCCGGGAGCTGGACAAGGAGTATCCCCGCCATTGGGGTGTGCTGGTTACCGTCTTTCAAATCATGCTGCTGCTCCTTGGAACCAACCTGCTGATCTTCAGTGGATACTATCTCCCCAACTATCTGGGGCAGACTCTGGAGGCTCGGTTTGATCCCATGAGCGGCCACAGCTACATCCCCACCCACGCCGGGGAGATCTACCCTCTGGACATTCGACAGGAACTGCCCGGCGGTACCGTCCTCTACCTTTACGGGGTAGCCCGGAATGACGATGGCCAGGTCTGGGTATACACCGTCTCCTACCCCAAAAATCCCTTCCAAAATACCATCAACAACTCTGCAAGCCTGACCTTTACTTATGGAAGCACAGATACCGGCCACAACGCTTGGCAGGATTTAGACTCCAGTTATGTTACGCCCCGTGCCCACTACCACCGCTACGGTCTCCACGAGGTCACGGAGGGGGATGTCCTCACCGCCCATTACGACCACTACGGCACGACCTTTGACGTGACCATCCCCTGGGAGGAGGCCAGCCCATGAAAAAGAAACTCCGCACGCAAAAGCAGCTGGCCCGTCGTTTGGGGATCTGGGTGGTCATCCTGGCCCTGGCGACCGTCTGGACGGGATTATTCAGCCCTCACCCCTATCTCAGCATCCGACAGTACGAAGCCTCCCTCAGCTGCGGAAAGACCGAGATGGTTCGCAAAGAATCACTAGACGGTAAACTGCATTACCTTACCGCCAACCAGAACACCCTGCTGCTCAATGCCGTTGATTTTCAGCTTCTTGGGGGCTGGGTCAGTGACGGAAAAGCCTCCTTGGACCTGAGCAAGGAAGAGAACCTTTCTGTGGATGTTCTGCGGACCTCGTCGGTAGCTGAGTTCCTCACTGTCCACTACTTCGGCACGGCCCCCAGGGATGCCGCCAGTGTTTTGATCCGGTTCCCCTGGATGGAGGAAGCAGAACCTTTTGAGATTTCCACCTTCCGGGGAGAGGACGGGCGGACCTACTTCTGGGACTGGCAGGAAGTTGATTTCTACGGCCCGGAGAACTACAACAAGGACTACTACTCTGAACCCCTTGTGGTGGAGGCCCTGGATCAGAACGGCCAGGTCATCGCCACCTGCATGCAGCCCCGCTACTATGATGGCTCTCCACTCTCCTGAGCCATCGGAAAGGAGGACTCTATGGACCCAAGATTCACGGAATACGGAGCGGCCGTCTGCACCTTCGTCCGCCACGCCACTGCCAAAGAAAAAGAGGCCATCCGCAAGGAGCTGGCCGACCACATGGCTGACCACGCCCAGGCCCTCATGGACGGGGGCTATCCGGAAGACCACGCCGCCCGTGTGGCCCTGGAGTCCATGGGTGACCCGGAGACCGTAGGCCGGGCGCTGGACAAGGAGTATCCCCTCCGGTGGCTGGTGCTGTCCCGCATCCTGATCGGTGTGGTGGCCCTGCTGTCCCTTTTCTACCTCATGTACCTCCCCCTTCTTGGTGACCTGCCGGAAGCCATCTATGCCCGCCTGGACCCTGAAAAGGGAGACCAATACGAAGAACTCCATGAGAGCTTCCAACCCCTGGACATTCGCTGGGAACTGCCGGGAGAGACCATCCTGCGCTTTTACGGGGTGACCCTCCAGGGGGCCAACGACCAGTATACCGCCACAGTTTACGCCTCGTTCTATCCCAAGAATCCCCTGTCCCGTCACTGGAACCATGTCAACATCCTTGGCTTTTCCTACACCCTGAACGGGGTGGAATACCCCTACCACAGCAGCTATGGGAGCGGAGGATATATGTATTATCAATATGCCGTCGACGGCCTGCCGGAGGGCTGTTCCCTGACCGCCCACTATGACCGCTTTGGCACGTACCTTGAAACCGAGATCCCCCTGGATTGGGAGGTGGCAAGCCCATGAAACGAAAGAAACGTCACCTGACCGCCAAAACTCTTGCCCTTCGGCTGGCAGCGGTCGCCCTGGTGATGGCCCTCCTGGCCCTCCTGCTGGGGTTTTACACCCCTCTCCCCTCTCAGGTCATTGACCAGCGGGAAAAGGAATTCGGCACCGGACCCACGAAGGTATTGGAACACCACTGGTTCCACGCTAACCCAGCCTATCTGCTGGGAAGCGATAACAGTCTGAGTCTCCTCTTCTGCCGCTACAATTTCTTCTACGGCTGGGGAAGTGACGGCGGCACTATGATCGACCTAAGTCAAGAGGAAGGCCCCGTCTGGCTGTCCACCACTCTTTACTCCGGAAGCAAAGACCTTACCACCGAGGGGGAACCCTGTGATCTCCACCACTTTGGCCGGGTGGACTGGGAAGGGGCGGAATCTGTGCGGCTCAGCTACCCTTCCGGTGCACCGGAAAACGCCCAAATCTTCCCCCTGTTCCGGGGAGAGGACGGACACCTTTATTTCTGGGGATGGCAAACCATTCCGTGGTTTCAAAGTTCCCCGGTGGATTACTTTGATGTGGCCGTTGATGTGCTGAACGCAAAGGGAACCGTGCTGTATACCTATGAAACCAACCCCAGCTATACCGAGGAGGAGTTGGCAGAGTAAAACGCAGCGATATATCTGCCCTTCAAAGAGTGGGACGATGAGGGCATCGTCCCCTACGAAGTTGATCTCCCGCTCTCGCCATGTAGGGGCCGATGCCTACATCGGCCCTGCTCACGTTGGTTCACCCGCTCACGTTCCGGGCGATTCGTGAATCGCCCCTACAACAAGAAAAAGGACGACCTTACGGTCGTCCTTTTTCTATACATAGGAACTTAGTCCTCGTCTTCCTCTTCCTCGTCAACCAGGTCCAGAGCGAACTTGTTGCCGCAGTTGGGGCAGGCGATCTCGCCCACGTCGAAGATGCTCTCGTCGATGACCAGGTCCTCGCCGCACTCGGGGCACTCGATCTCAAAGAAATCATCGCCCAGGTCAGAGAAGTCAAACTCCTCGTCGTCATCGTAGTCGAACTCGTCGAAGACGATCTCTTCCACGTCTTCCAGGTCCTCGGACATAGCCTCCAGCTCCTCGCCGATGACTTCCACTTCTTCCTCCAGGTCCTCAACGGCCAGGCCGATGTCTTCCAGGATGTCGATGATCTTGGAGATCAGCTTGCCCTCCTTGGAGGGATCCTTGTCCAGATCCAGGCCGTCAGCCAGGCCCTTCAGGTAAGCAACCTTCTCAGTGATGGTCATAGTCATAGTAATAAATCCTTTCTGCTTCGCAGAATTTCGGTCCCGCAGGACCGAAACTCAAGTCCAATCATTTTTTTCGGGGCTTTGCCTCGGAAAAAATACTTCTCAGCCTGCCAGTGTGCGGGCATCACCCGTGCGCGCAGCAGGCTGCAAACCTTCACTTTTCAAACAGGCAAACAGGCTCAACAGGCCAGAATGACCTATCGAGCCTGTTTGGAAAGTCTGTCTATTAGCCCTTTGCGCGCTCCAGGTACTCGCCGGAACGGGTGTCAACGCGGATCTTGTCGCCGATGTTGATGAACAGGGGGACCTTGATCTCAGCGCCGGTCTCCAGGGTGGCGGGCTTGGTCACGTTGGTAGCGGTGTCGCCCTTGAAGCCGGGGTCGGTCTCGGTGACTTCCAGGTCAACGAAGGTGGGGGGCTCCACGGAGAAGATCTTGCCCTTGTAGCTGGAGATCTTGCAGATCATTTCTTCCTTCACGAAGCGGAAGCTGTCGCCCAGCAGTTCGGGAGCGATGGGGATCATGTCGAAGGTCTCCTGATCCATGAAGTAGTACAGGTCGCCATCGTTGTAGCTGTACTGCATATCCTTCTTCTCCACGTAAGCGTTCTCGAACTTAGCGGTGGGGTTGAAAGAAGTTTCGGTGACGGAGCCGGTGATGACGTTCTTCATCTTGGTGCGCACGAAAGCAGCGCCCTTGCCGGGCTTAACGTGCTGGAACTCGATGACCTGCATAACCTGGCCGTCCATTTCAAAGGTCATACCATTACGGAAATCGCCTGCAGAAATCATAATATTCATCCTCCAAACAAAATTGGTTTTTCACTCATATAAGCTCTACCATTGTACAATATCTTGGTCTTTTTTGCAATGCTTTTCTGTTAATTCCCCGCCGAATCTTGACAATGAGAGAGATATTCCTCTTTCATCACCAGAGCATCCACATCCTGCATTCCAGCACTCTCGCAGATGATGGTGGGTCCCCAGCCCCGGCGGGCCAGCTCCCGGCAGAGGGGCCGGTAGTCCGGGCCGAAGTCGGTCTGGTCAAAGGTCAGGTGTTTGGACTCGCCCCCCTTGGGGGTGAATTCGATCATGGAGAAGTGGCTGTGGAAGACACGGGCCCGGTCTGTGCCCAGGACTTCCTCCATCCGGTCCAGCATCTTGGCCGTCTCCTCCTGGCCCTCCAGAAGGCCCAGGGAGCGGGCGTAGAGGTGGCCGAAGTCCACGCAGGGCAGGAGGCCTTCGCACACGTTAGAGAGCTCCAGGACCTCTTCCAGGTCCCCCAGCTGATTGATCTTGCCCATGGTCTCGGGACACAGGAGGATGTCCCCATAGCCCGCATCATCACACCGCCGGCGGAGCATTCGGAAGGACTCCTTGGCGGTGGCCAGAGCGGCCTCCCGGGTGCGTTTCTGGAGGGCTCCCGTGTGGATGACCACCCGTCCGGCCCCCATCCAGCGGGCCACCTGACAGGCGGCCAGGACGTAGCCCGCCGTCTTCTCCTGGCTGTCCGGGTCAGGGTTGGCGGGGTTGACGAAGTAAGGGGCGTGGAGGGACAGGGTGATCCCCGCCAGGGCGGCCTGCTGACCGATCTCCCGGGCGGTGGCCTCCCCCACGTTGACCCCCTTGCCGCACTGGTACTCGTAGGCCTCCAGGCCCTTGCCCTTCAGCCACAGGGGCATGTCCTTGGACTTCTTAAAGCCCTCCAGGGCGAAGTTCTCCGGGTTTCCGGCGGTGCCGAACTTGGCTCTCACAGGGTGCCTCCCTCCTTGGCCCGGCTGCGGAAGGGGGTCTCCACCCCGTAGCGGGCTTTCCGGAAGAGGGTGCCGAACTCAATGGGGCGCACCATGAGGGTCAGGACCCCGGCGTTGTTGCCCCCCCAGATGTCGGTGAAGATCTGGTCCCCCACGATGGCAGTCTCCTGAGGGGTCCGCTCCATCTGAGCCATGGCCCGCTGAAAACCGCCGGGCTTGGGCTTTCCGGCGTGGCCCATATAGGGGACCTCCAGAGCCTCAGCGAACCGCTTGGCCCGGCCGGGCTTGCGGCTGTTGGAGAGGATGAAGAGGGTGATCCCGGCAGCATTCAGCCGGTCCCGCCAGGCCCGGATGTCATCGGTGGGCAGCTTTTGGGAGTAGGGGATCAGGGTGTTGTCCAGGTCGGCCAGCAGGAGGGTGACCCCTCTGGCCCGCAGGCGCTCTATGTCAATGGTATAAATACTCTCAAAGAGATAGTCAGGAATTAAATTCACAGGTCCTCCTTCTATCTGGCCCAAAGGCCGCATAGGTTGATTGGAACATCACTCATTA
>JAFXCU010000169.1 GCA_017521345.1 Ruminiclostridium sp.
GACTCCCAGGGTTTCGAGGGACGTCACACTGAGACATGCTTCAGCGTATTCTCCGAAATGACCGTTCAGGATCCGGAAGGATGCAAATACAGCGGATTCTGGTGAAGCTCCTGCTGCCCGTGGACAACAAGATCACCAAGGAGTTCTCCGGCGATGCCGAGTACCAGGTGGTCACCGCCGGTCAGATCCCCGACGGCTGGATGGGCATGGACATCGGCCCCAAGACCGTGGAGCTCTTCTCCG
The DNA here is from genome assembly GCA_017521345.1 of Ruminiclostridium sp. Next base: position 244 of record JAFXCU010000169.1, read on the forward strand.
AGGCCATTAAGGGTGCAGGCACCGTCATCTGGAACGGTCCCATGGGTGTCTTCGAGTTTGACGCCTTTGCCCAGGGCACCAACGCTGTGGCCAAGGCTCTGGCCGATCTGGAAGGTGCCATCACCATCGTGGGCGGCGGCGACTCCGCCTCCGCTGTGGAAAAGTCCGGCCTGGCTGACAAGATCACCCACATCTCCACCGGCGGCGGCGCCTCCCTGGAGTTCCTGGAGGGTCTGGCCCTGCCCGGCGTGGTCTGCCTGAACGACAAGTGAGCCCATTGGGAGCATAAGAGAGCACTATGAACAGAAAATATCGCAAAACCATCATTGCGGGCAACTGGAAGATGTTCAAGACACCTTCCGAGACCAAGGCCTTCGCCGAGGAACTCAGAACTTCCCTGCCCCGGGCCAAACGGTGCAGCATCGCCCTGTGCGTGCCCTATGTGGATATCCCCGCCGCCACCAAGCTGTTCAAGGACAGCCGGGTGGCCGTGGGCGCCCAGAACTGCCACTGGGCCAACGAGGGCACCTTCACCGGTGAGGTATCTGCCGACATGCTGGCCGACCTGGACGTGAAGTACGTCATCGTAGGCCACAGCGAGCGCCGCCAGCTCTTCCTGGAGAACGACCTGACGGTCAACCGCAAGGTCCACGCCGCCCTGGAGGCCGGTCTGCACCCCATCATCTGCGTGGGCGAGGACTGGGACCAGCGCCAGCTGGACGTGACCCTGGAGCTCATCACCTATCAGCTCAAGACCGCTCTGGCCGGGGTCACCCCCGAGCAGATGCGCCGGGTGGTCATTGCCTATGAGCCCGTCTGGGCCATCGGCACCGGCAACACCGCCACCCCCGAGCAGGCCGGCGAGGTCTGCGGCGCCATCCGCGGCATCCTGCGCAAGCTCTACGGCGCTCGGATCGCCCGGTCCACCACCATCCAGTACGGTGGTTCCATGAACGAGAACAACGCCGAAGCCCTCCTGGCTCAGGAGGATGTGGACGGCGGTCTCATCGGCTCTGCCTCCCTGAAGGTGGAGAGCTTCCTGAAGATCATTCAGATCGCAAATCAAGAGTAACAGGCTGCGGAGGCTCCGCAGCCAGGAGGACTTATGAAAACACCTACCGTTCTTATCGTGATGGACGGCTTCGCCCTGGGGGAGGATATCCCCGGCAACGCTGTCCAGACCGCTGCCACCCCGCAGCTGGACTATCTGTTTTCCCAGTATCCCTTCTGCCAGCTGGAAGCCTCTGGCCTGAACGTGGGCCTGCCCGACGGCCAGATGGGCAACAGCGAGGTGGGCCACACCAACATCGGCGCAGGCCGTGTGGTCTTCCAGGATCTGCCCAAGATCAGCCTGGCCATCCAGGAGGGGACTTTTTTCCAGAACCCCGCCTACCTGGAGGCCATCCGGGCCTGTAAGGAAAACGGCACCGCCCTGCATCTCATGGGCCTGCTGTCCGACGGCGGCGTCCACAGCCACATCAGCCACCTCTTCGCCATGATGGACCTGGCCAAGGCCCAGGGTGTGGAGCAGCTCTATATCCATGCCTTCCTGGACGGCCGTGACGTCTCCCCCTCCTCGGGCAAGGGCTTCATGGAGGACCTCCAGGCCAAGATCGCAGAGATCGGCCTGGGCCAGGTCTCCGTGGTCTCCGGCCGCTACTACGCCATGGACCGGGACAGCCGCTGGGAGCGGCTCCAGAAAGCCTACGACGCCATGGTCTGCGGCGAGGGCCCCTTCCATCCCGACCCTGTCCAGGCCATCCAGGCCTCCTACGACACCGGTGTCACCGACGAGTTCATGGAGCCCGTGGTCTGCTGCCGGGAGGGCGCCATCCAGGCTGGTGACTCCGTCATCTTCATGAACTTCCGTCCCGACCGGGCCCGTGAGATCACCCGTGCCCTCACCGACCCGGACTTTACCGACCTGGACCGGAAGAAGGGCTTCGTCCCCGTGCAGTTCGTCTGCACCACCGAATATGATGCCAGCCTGACCAACGTCTCCATCGCTTTCCCCCATGAGAAGCTGGAGAACATCTTTGGCCAGTACCTGAGCCAGCTGGGCATGACCCAGCTGCGCATCGCCGAGACCGAGAAGTACGCCCATGTGACCTTCTTCTTCAACGGCGGCCAGGAGGCCGTCTTCCCCGGAGAGGACCGCTGCCTGATCCCCTCCCCCAAGGTGGCCACCTACGACCTCCAGCCCGAGATGAGCGCATACGCCGTCACCGACGAGGCCGTCCGCCGCATCAAGAGCGGCAAGTATGACGTGGTCATCCTGAACTTTGCCAACTGCGACATGGTGGGCCACACCGGCGTCTTTGAGGCCGCCGTGAAGGCCGTGGAGACCGTGGATGCCTGCGTGGGCCAGGTGGTGGCCGCCACCACCGAGATGGGCGGCGTGGCCCTCATCACCGCCGACCACGGCAACGCCGAGCAGATGCTGGACCCCACCGGCAAGCCCTTCACCGCCCACAGCACCAACGTGGTCCCCTTCTGCATCGTGGGCGCAGATGTCCACCTGCGGGACGGCCGCCTGGCAGACATTGCCCCCACCATGCTGGACCTGATGGGCCTGAATCAGCCCGACGAAATGGACGGCAAAACCCTGATCGTTTGACCCCGGTCCTTCCGAACCGGTAATCATAAATATAAAGGAGCGAATTGAACATGAAGCTGATGATTGAAATCGTTGATGTTCTGGGCCGTGAGATCCTGGATTCCCGCGGCAACCCCACTGTGGAAGTGGAAGTCTACCTGGACGACGGCGTTGTGGGCCGTGCATGCGTGCCTTCCGGCGCATCCACCGGCATCTATGAGGCCTGCGAACTGCGTGACGGCGACAAGTCCCGTTACCTGGGCAAGGGCGTTTCCCAGGCCGTTGACCACGTGAACAACGAGATCGCTGAGGCCCTCATCGGCCTGAACGTTCTGGACCAGACCGCCATCGACAAGCTGCTCATCGAGCTGGACGGCACCCCCAACAAGAGCAAGCTGGGCGCCAACGCCATCCTGGGCGCTTCCCTGGCCTGCGCACGGGCAGCAGCCGAGAGCCTGGGCATGCCTCTGTACACCTACCTGGGCGGCTTCAACGCCAAGACCCTGCCCGTCCCCATGATGAACATCCTCAACGGCGGTGCACACGCCACCAACAACGTGGACATTCAGGAATTCATGGTCATGCCCGTGGGCGCCCCCTCCTGGAAGGAAGCTCTGCGGATGTGCGCTGAGGTCTTCCACACCCTGAAGACCGTCCTGAAGGAGAACGGCACCCCCGCTGCCGGCGTGGGCGACGAGGGCGGCTACGCTCCCAACCTGAAGAAGGACGAGGACGCTCTGAAGGTCATCGTCCAGGCCATCGAGAAGGCCGGCTACAAGCCCGGCGAGGACTTCATGATCGCCATCGACGCCGCTACCTCCGAGTGGTACAACGAGGAGACCGGCTGCTATGACCTGCCCAAGGCCAAGAAGACCATGACCAAGCAGC
>JAFXCU010000170.1 GCA_017521345.1 Ruminiclostridium sp.
ACCGACTGCATTCAGGTCGCCATCATCGGCAAGCCCAATGTAGGCAAAAGCTCTCTGACCAATCGGATTCTGGGGCAGGAGCGTGTCATCGTCTCCAACATGGCCGGCACCACCCGTGACGCGGTGGACAGCTACTTCGAGAACGAGGTGGGCAAGTTCGTCTTCATCGACACCGCCGGTATGCGCAAGAAGTCCAAGGTCCACGACGAGATCGAGAAGTTCTCCGTCCTCCGTGCCGCCATGGCCATCGAGCGTGCCGACGTCTGCCTTATCATGATCGACGCCAACGAGGGCGTTACCGAGCAGGACACCAAGGTGGCCGGCATGGCCCACGAGGCCGGCAAGGCCTGCATCATCGTGGTGAACAAGTGGGACGCCATCGAGAAGGACGACAAGACCATGGACAAGATGCGGGAGAAGATCCGCATCGACCTGGCCTACATGACCTACGCCCCCATCGTCTTCATCTCTGCCATGACCGGCCAGAGAGTCCCCCGCCTGTTCCAGCTCATCAAGTACGTGGACGAGCAGGCCTCCACCCGCATCACCACCGGTATGCTGAACTCCCTGCTGGCCGATGCCACCGCCCGTGTTCAGCCTCCCTCTGACAAGGGCCGCCGCCTGAAGATCTTCTACATGACCCAGGCCAGCACCCGGCCCCCCCACTTCGTCTGCTTCTGCAACGATGCCCAGCTCTTCCACTTCTCCTATCAGCGCTATCTGGAGAATCAGATCCGCAACACCTTCGGTCTGGAGGGTACCCCCATCCGCCTGACCGTCCGTCAAAGAGGAGATAAGGAGAACTGAGTTATGCCCGTCAGTGTATCCGATTGGATGATGTATTTCTTTATGGTGCTGCTTCTGCCTGCGGCCATTGCATACTTCTGCGGCTGCTTCAACGGTGCGGTCATCGTCTCCAAGTATATCCTGCGGGATGACGTGCGCAGCCACGGCAGCGGCAACGCAGGCCTCACCAACTTCTACCGGACCTTCGGCGGTCCTCTCACTGCCGTGGTCATCCTCACCGACGTGCTGAAGGCTGTGGTGGCCGTCCTGGTGGTGTCTTTCCTTCTGGGGGGCACCGACTTTGCCAAGTACTGGGCGGGCCTCTGGTGCCTGCTGGGCCATATGTTCCCCTGTATGTTCCACTTCCGCGGCGGCAAGGGTATCCTCTCCGGCGGTACCATCGCCATCATGATCGACTGGCGTGTGGCCCTGGTGGTCTGGGGCGGCTTCCTGATCCTGGCGGTGGCCACCAAGTATGTCTCCCTGGGCTCCTGCTGGGCGGGGGCATCCTTCCCCTTTGCCACCTGGTTCGTCTTCCAGGATGTGATCCTGCTGATCCTGGCGGTGATCCTGGGGGGCCTGGTCCTGTGGAAGCACCGGGAGAACATCAAGCGCCTGCTGGCAGGCAATGAGAGCAAATTTTCCCTCCACAAGAAGAAAGGAGCGGGACAATCATGAAAGTAGCTGTTCTGGGTTCCGGCGGCTGGGGCACTGCCCTGGCTATGGTCCTGGCGGACAACGGCCATCAGGTCACCCTGTGGTCCTTCTTTGAAGAGGAGTCCCGGACCCTGAAAGAGACCCTCACCAACCCCCTGCTGCCGGAGGTCACCCTCCCGGCAGAGATCACATACACCGCTGACCTGTCCTGTGTGGCCGGCCAGGAGGTGGTGGTCATGGCCACCCCCTCCTTCGGTGTCCGTGACACGGCAGGAAAGATCAAAGAATATCTCACCCCGGACATGACCATCGTGTCCGTGTCCAAGGGTATTGAGAAGGGCACCTCCCTGCGGCTGACCCAAGTCATCCGGGAGGTCATCGGGGATATCTGCCCCGTGGTGGCCCTGTCCGGCCCCTCCCATGCCGAGGAAGTGGCCCGGAAGGTCCCCACCGGTGTGGTCTCCGCCTGCCCCGACCGGGGGGCTGCTGAAAAGATCCAGGACCTGTTCCTCAACGAGCGGTTCCGGGTCTACAGCTCCTCCGACATCGTGGGTGTAGAGCTGGGAGCTGCCCTGAAGAACGTCATGGCCCTGTGCTCCGGCGTCATCACCGGTATGGGCTATGGGGACAACACCAAGGCTATGCTCATGACCCGCGGCCTCACCGAGGTGGCCCGCCTGTGCGTGGCCCTGGGGGGACGGAAGGACACCATGGCTGGTCTGGCCGGCATGGGCGACCTGATCGTCACCTGCACCTCCATGAACTCCCGAAACTACCGGGCCGGTATCCTCATCGGTCAGGGAACTCCGGTCCAGGAGGCCATCCAGGCCATCGGCGCTGTGGTGGAGGGCTACTACGCTGTGGACTCCGCCCACGAGCTGGCAGCCTCTGTAGGGGTGGAAATGCCCATTGCCGAGGCGGCCTACCAGGTCCTCTACCAGGGAAGACCCCCACAGGAAGTGGTCACCGAGCTCATGCACCGCAAGAAGAGCCACGAGGTGGAGGAGGGCTGGATTTAAGTCCGGCCGGAGAAATCTGCAAAAAAATCCGGTTTTTTTATAAATAGGACTTGCATTTTTTTGATTTCTCTGCTATCATACTAACCGATGCTTTTTAGATATCAACACACCGCTTTTTCGGTGTGATCATAAACCAGCGAGGAGGTAAAAGCGAATGGCTAAATGTGATTTTTGTAACAAGGGCGTTGTGTTCGGCATTCAGGTTTCCCACTCTCACCGCCGCTCCAACCGTCCCTGGAAGCCCAATGTCAAGCGTGTGAAGGCAATTGTCAACGGCTCCCCCAAGCACGTCTATGTGTGCACTCATTGCCTCCGTTCTGGCAAAGTCACCCGCGCTGTCTAATTGACAACTACGGAATCAAAAGAGCACTGACTCACGTCAGTGCTCTTTTTTTGTTGGAGGAGGGGAAATGCTTTCCCAGAGGTCTTTACCATACTCCATAGCATCGAAGACTTCAATGGGACCATCCAGACAACCCAATGCCACGGCAGGCTTTCCCTGTCTTGCCAAAGGATATCCCTTTATGCTATAATACTTAAATACTTAAGATATTACTGTTTCGATCAGTGATGCCCAATGAAGAGGAGGAATCCCCATGGCAGTATCCCAAGCGTCCATGAAGCTTATCAAGATCGTCGAGCGGTTCGAGCTGGAGATCCTGAACGCCGGCAAGAATTACGAGCGGTGCCTCATCCGGGAGGATGACATCAACCGTCCTGCCCTGCAGATCCTGGGCTTTTTCGATTACTTTAACCCCAACCGCATCCAGGTTCTGGGTAAGGTGGAGTGGACCTACCTGAACACCCAGCCTGCCGAGGAGCGTCGGAAGTGCTTTGAAGCCTTCTTCCAGAAGCCCATCCCCGCCATGATCCTCACCCGCGGCCTGGAGCCCTTCCCGGAGCTCATGGAGATGGCTTTGAAGTATAAGCGGACCATCCTGCGCAGTAAGGAAGCCACCTCCATCTTTATTCCTCTCATCACCAACCATCTGAAGGCCACCCTGTCTCCCAAGACCACTCGCCACGGCGTTCTCATGGATATCTCCGGTGAGGGCGTCCTCATTATGGGTGAGTCCGGCGTTGGTAAGAGTGAGACCGCTGTGGAGCTCATCAAGCGCGGTCACCGACTGGTGGCTGACGACGCCGTTGAGATCCGCCACATCGGCCCCATGCTGGTGGGTTCCGCCCCCGAGCTCATCCGCCACTACATTGAGCTGCGCGGCATCGGCATCGTGGACGTGCGCCAGCTCTTCGGTATGTCCGCCATCAAGGAGGACAAGGAGGTGGACCTGATCGTCAAGCTGGAGCCCTGGAACGAGAACGCGTTCTACGACCGCATGGGCACCAACG
>JAFXCU010000171.1 GCA_017521345.1 Ruminiclostridium sp.
ATCGTACAAAAATTTGGCGGAACCTCGGTGGCCAATAAGGAGCGGCTGGAAAATGTCGCCCGGATCATCACCGATACCTACCGTCAGGGCCACCAGGTTGTGGCCGTCCTCTCCGCACAGGGCAAGACCACGGATGAACTCATTGCCAAGGCAATGGAGATCAACCCCAAGGCGTCCAAGCGTGAGATGGATATGCTGCTGTCCACCGGCGAGCAGATGTCCTGCTCCCTGTGCGCCATGGCCATCCAGGCCCTGGGCTATCCTGCTGTCTCCCTCACCGGCTGGCAGGCAGGCTTCCAGACCAACAGCAGCTACAGCAGCGCAAAGATCAAGAAGGTCCGCACCGAGCGCATCCAGGCCGAGCTGGACCGGAACCACTCCATCGTCATCGTCACCGGCTTCCAGGGCCTGAACAAGTTTGACGATATCACCACCCTGGGCCGCGGCGGCTCCGACACGTCTGCCGTTGCCCTGGCTGCCGCGCTGAAGGCAGACCTGTGCCAGATCTACACCGACGTGGACGGCGTTTATACAGCAGACCCCCGGCATGTTGAGGGTGCCAGAAAGCTGGATGAGATCACCTTTGACGAAATGCTGGAGCTGGCCAGCCTGGGTGCCCAGGTCCTCCACAACCGTTCCGTGGAAATGGCCAAAAAGTATCGGGTGAATTTAGAAGTCCTGTCCAGCTTCAGTGGGAAGCCGGGCACCAAAGTCAAGGAGGTTGCAAAGCAAATGGAAAAGACCCAGATCAGCGGTGTCGCTAAAGATAAGAACGTAGCCCGTCTGGCCCTGGTGGGCGTGGAAGATAAGCCCGGTATCGCCTACAAGGTGTTCTCCCTGCTGGGCAAGGAGGACATCAACGTTGACATCATCCTGCAGTCCTACGGCCGTGACGAGCGCCAGGACATCAGCTTTACCGTCAAGCGCAGCGATGCCGACCAGGCCCTTGAGGTCCTGGAGGAGCACAAGGCCTCCCTGGGCTTCGACCACATCGACGTGAACAAGGAAGTGGTCAAGGTCTCCATCGTGGGCGCAGGCATGCTGGACAACGCCGGTGTGGCCGCAAAGATGTTCGGCGCTCTGTACGACGCAGACATCAACATCCACATGATTTCCACCAGTGAGATCAAGGTCTCCGTCCTGCTGGACGAGGGCGATGCCAACGCAGCCGTCCAGGCCATCCACGATAAGTTCTTTGAAGACTGATAAAAAAGTTACGAAAAGGGGGGTTGGTGCTTTGGCCAACTCCCTTTTTTTACCGTTTTGAGAACTTGGGCGATATGCCTAATTTCAACAAATTTCAAAGTAAATTTTTTTCCTGATACGTGACATTCCCGTCTTGTAATTTGGAGAATCCTTTGTTATAATACCACCGTAGTGTAATGGATGGGTGTACTCTGTGCATCTTTCCGATGAAACGTCTGCCACCGGGCACCCACCCGGTCTGGCGTTTAGGTGATGAACTTCTGCGGCCCGGCAAGGAAAGCGACGGGGACGGGGCTCGCCCCCAAAGCGGACTGCGGCGGAACAAGGAATGCCATCATCAAAAATAAAACAAATCAAAATTATAGGGGGAAATCAGAAATGAACATACTTGTTTGTATCAAGCAAGTGCCGGACACGACCATTATTAAGATCGATCCTGTCACCAACACCCTGATGCGTGAAGGCGTTCCCGCCATCGTCAATCCTTTCGACGCTTATGCAGTCGAGGCAGCAGCTCGCGTGAAGGATAAGTACAAGGATACCAAGGTCTACATCCTGTCCATGGGCCCCGCTCAGGCACTGGCAGCTCTGAAGGAGTGCCTGTCTGTCGGCGGCGACAAGGCTTTCCTGGTCTCTGACCGCGCTTGCGGCGGTTCCGACACCCTGGCAACCGGCTACATCCTGGCTAACACCATCAAGAAGATCGAAGAGATGGAAGGCATCAAGTTCGATATGCTGATGTTCGGTAAGCAGGCTATCGACGGCGATACCGCACAGGTTGGTCCTCAGGTTGCTGAGTACCTGGACTATCCCCAGGTCACCTTCGGCTGGGAAGTTTGGCCCACCGAGGACTTCAAGGGCGTCCGCGTGAAGAAGGAACTGGAAGACGGTTACGAAATCCTGGAGATGGCTTGCCCCTGCGCAGTCACCATCACCAAGCCCGACTACGAGCCCCGCTTCCCCACCATTAAGTCCAAGATGGCTGCCAACAAGGCAGTTATCCCCGTCCTGTCCGCAGCTGACGTCAACCTGGACGTTGAGCAGTCCGGCCTGAAGGGCTCTCCCACCAAGGTTAAGAAGAGCTTCACTCCTCCCCGTAAGGAAGGCGGCCTGAAGATCAAGGAAGAGACTCCCGAAGAGTCCGCAAAGAAGCTGTACGACCTGCTCAAGGACAAGGGCATCATCTAATAGAGGGGAGGAAGAAATACAATGTTACAGACTAGCTACGAAGCAAAGACTAAGGACCTGTGGGTCTTTATTGAAACCAAGAATGGTAAGGCAAGAAACGTTGGCCTGGAGCTGCTGAATCCCGGCCGTCGTCTGGCTGCTATCCAGGGCGGTAAGACCGTTGCTCTGGTCATCGGCTACAACTGCGAGCAGGCTGTTAAGGACGCTATCGCTTACGGCGCAGACAAGGTCCTGCTGATCGACAACGAAGTTTACGATCACTACAGCACCGACGCTTACACCGCAGCTATCGTTCACGCTGTCGAGAACGATTGCCCCACCTCCATCCTGATGGGCGCATCTCCTCTGGGCCGTGACCTGGGTCCCCGTGTTGCAGGCCGCCTGCGCACCGGTCTGACCGCAGACTGCACCTCTCTGGACATCGACGAAGCTACCGGTAAGGTTGCTTGGACCCGTCCCGCATTCGGTGGTAACCTGATGGCTACCATCCTGTGCCCCTTCACCTTCCCCCAGATCGGTACCTGCCGTCCCGGCGTTAACAAGAAGCTGGAGCCCGATTACAGCCGCACCGCTGAGGTCGAGACCATCGACTTCGTGTTCCCCGCAGAGCAGATCCGCATCAAGGTCATCGAGACCATCCAGGAAGAAGGCGAGAAGGTCGACCTGGAAGGCGCTGAGATCATCGTCTCCGGCGGCCGTGGTCTGGGCGGCCCCGAGGGCTTCGAGACCACCATTAAGCCCCTGGCTGACGCTCTGGGCGGCGTCGTGGGTTCCTCCCGTGCAGCTGTTGACGCTGGCTGGATCCCCCACTCCCACCAGGTCGGTCAGACCGGTAAGACCGTTGGCCCCAAGCTGTACGTTGCTTGCGGCATCTCCGGCGCTATCCAGCACCTGGCTGGTATGAGCGGCTCCGACTTCATCGTCTGCATCAACAAGGACGTTGAGGCTCCCATCTTCGGCGTTGCTGACCTGGGCGTCATCGGCAACCTGTACGAGGTTTGCCCCGCTCTGACCAAGCTGGTCCTGGCTGACAAGGACTAATTCCTAGTCACTGGTACTAATTTATTAGTATTTTTTGTGCTGCCCCGCCTTCGGGTGGGGCAGCACCCCTAATGGCATAAAAGAAAGGAAAAACTACACCATGGATTTCAAGTTTAACGAGATCGAGCAGGAAATCATCGACCTGATGCATGATTTCTGCATCAAGGAAGTCAAGCCCATCGCTGCTGAGCTGGACGAGAAGGAAGAGTTCACCATGAACGCCCGCGAGAAGCTGGCTGAAATGGGTATGCTGGGTACCTACATCCCCGAGGAGTACGGCGGCGCTGGTCTGTCCTACCTGACCTACATCGCTTGCTGCGAAGAGCTGGCTAAGTACTGCGCTTCCACCTCCATCATGTTCTCCGTCCACGGTTCTCTGTGCTCCTGGCCCATCCTGGAGTTCGGCACCGAGGAGCAGAAGCAGAAGTACCTGGTTCCCCTGGCACAGGGCGAGAAGCTGGGCGCTATGGGTCTGACCGAGCCCGGTGCTGGTACCGACGCTAACGGCGTCCGCACCACTGCTGTCCTGAAGGGCGACAAGTACATCCTGAACGGCACCAAGATCTTCATCACCAACGGCTACTATGCTGACACCTATGTCATCTTCGCTCGTACCAACCCCGACCTGAGCGTTGGTCACAAGGGCCTGTCCGCCTTCATCGTTGAGAAGGGCTTCAAGGGCTTCTCCTTCGGCACTAAGGAAAAGAAGATGGGTATCCGTGCTTCCGCTACCTACGAGCTGGTCTTCGATGATTGCGAAGTTCCCGCAGAGAACCTGCTGGGCAAGGAAGGCGAAGGCTTCAAGATCGCTATGATGCTGCTGGACGGCGGCCGTATCGGCGTCGGCGCACAGGCTCTGGGTATCGCACAGGGCGCTATCGACGAGTGCATCCCCTACCTGAAGCAGCGCAAGCAGTTCGGCAAGCCCCTGTCCGCATTCCAGAACACCCAGTTCGAGCTGGCTGACATGCAGACCAAGGTTGACGCTTCCCGCCTGCTGCTGTACCGTGCAGCAGAAGCTAAGGCAGCTCACGAGCCCTACAGCCACCTGGCAGCTATGGGCAAGCTGTTCGCTTCCGAGGTTGCTTCCGACGTTACCCGTCGTGTTGTCCAGCTGGTCGGCGGCTGCGGCTACACCCGTGAGTATCCCTTCGAGCGCATGATGCGTGACGCTAAGATCACCGAGATCTACGAGGGTACCTCCGAGGTTCAGAAGATGGTTATCTCCGGCTGGATGCTGAAGTAATTCTGTCTCTATCTCGCTTTTTAATGAAATTCAAGAGGGCTCAGCGGCTTGCCGCTGAGCCCTCTCTCATGCTAGTTCTTTATCAAAAGGATGAACAACCATGTATATTGATAAGACCCTGTACACCGGCCGTCCGGCTGACACTACCGGTCGTCTGGAGCGGGAGGTTGCCTGCTATGACCTGCTGGATCAGCTGGGCATCCCCTATGAGCGTGTGGACCACGATGCAGCAGATACCATCCCTGCCTGCGAAGAGGTGGAGACCTACCTGGGCACCAAGATCTGCAAGAATCTGGTCCTGTGCAACCGTCAGAAGACCGACTTCTACCTTTTGCTGATGGATGGGGAAAAGCCCTTCCACACCAAGGACCTGTCCAAGCAGATCGGCTCCTCCCGCCTGTCTTTTGCCCCTCCTGAGGAGATGGAGAAGCACCTGGGCGTAACTCCCGGCTCTGCCACGGTCCTGGCCATGATGAATGACAAGGAGCACAAGGTCCGCCTGATTTTGGATAAATCCGTGGCTGAATCCCAGCGTTTTGGCTGCCATCCCTGCATGAATACTTCTACCCTGGCTCTGTCCATGGTGGATATCCGCACCAAGTTCCTGCCCCACCTGGGCGTTGAACCTCTGCTGGTGGATCTGCCCGATGACCGGGAGGAAGGCTGACCGGCCATTGATATGAGAACCCATGTTGTCGCTGCGTTTTCGACGATATGGGTTTTCCTATTGGTGGAAAAATGCGGTCAGCAGGTGGAAATGATGGTGGGAGTATGATATAATACTTTACCCAATTCCATGATGATCCAAGATATCACACAACAGGAGGAGACCATGGTACGAATCAGTAATTTGATCCTGCCCCCTGACAGAGACCCCACCCTGCTGAAAAAACGGGCGGCCAAGGCTCTGGGGCTGCCGGTGAGCAAGATCCATCGGTGCACCCCGGTGCGACAGTCCATCGATGCCCGGAAAAAATCCAACGTCCATTATGTGATGACGGTGGATGTGGCTGTTTCCAATGAGGCAGAGGTGGTCCGCCGGGCCCAGAATAAAAATGTGACCCTTCAGCCCGAGATGGCTCCCTACAGCTTTCCCCGGGTGACCCGTACGTCCAACCTTCCTCCTGTGGTGGTAGGCAGTGGTCCTGCCGGTCTGCTGGCCGCCCTATGTCTGGCTCGGGCGGGGCTTGCTCCCATTCTGCTGGAGCGTGGACAGGCCCTGGAGCAGCGTGTGAAGGACGTAGAGGCCTTTTGGAAGGGAGGAGACCTGGACCCTGAATCCAACGTGCAGTTTGGCGAGGGCGGTGCAGGCACCTTCTCAGACGGCAAGCTCACCACGGGTACCCATGACCCCCGCATCTCCCATGTGATGCAGACCTTTGTGGGGGCCGGTGCGCCTGAGGATATCCTCTGGCAGCATAAACCCCATGTGGGCACCGACCTCCTCCGCCGGGTGGTAAAGAACATCCGGGAGGAGATCAAGGCTGCCGGGGGAGAGGTCCGCTTTGGACATCGTCTGGAGGGGATCACCACCGTGGGAGATCAGCTCACTGAGATCACCGTGGACGACGGTGGCAGCACCTACACCATGGCCTGCGACGCCCTGATCCTGGCCCCCGGTCACTCTGCCCGAGACACCTTCCGAATGCTGAAGGATGCCGGTGCGGTGATGGAGCAGAAGCCCTTCGCCATCGGTGTGCGTATTGAACATAAACAGGAGCGCATCAGCCAGTCCCAGTTCGGCGAGAGCTGGGAGAAGCTGCCTCCTGCCGACTATAAGCTGGTCTGCCATCTGCCCAGCGGCCGGACGGCCTACTCTTTCTGCGTCTGCCCCGGGGGGCAGATCGTGGCGGCGGCCTCCCATCCCGGCCATCTGGTGACCAACGGTATGAGCAACCGAGCCCGGGACGGGGAGTACATCAACGGCGGCTTCCTGGTGAATGTCGGGCCCCAGGACTTCGGCAGCGACGATCCTCTGGCTGGTGTTGCCTTCCAGGAGATCTGGGAGTCCAAGGCCTACCAGTACGGCCGCCCGGGCTATGAGGCCCCGGCTCAGCGGGTGGGGGACTTCCTGCGGGGGGCTCCCAGCCCCAACGGTCTCACCAACCGCAGTACCTACCGGCCTGACGTGTGCTTTGGTGACCTGCGGGAGACCCTGCCGAGTTTTGTCACCGATTCCCTGGCAGAGGCCCTGCCCGCTCTGGACCGGAAGCTCCGGGGTTTTGCTGCACCTGACGCCCTGATGGTAGGTGTGGAAACCCGTTCCTCTTCGCCGGTCCGGCTTCTGCGGGACAAGACCTATCAGTCCAACATCCGGGGACTGTATCCCTGCGGCGAGGGTGCTGGATATGCTGGCGGCATCGTCTCTGCGGCGGTGGACGGCATCCGGGTAGCTGAGGCCGTGGCGGCTCCCCTGGAAGGGTAAGAAAACCTGCCCGATTTTCCAAGAGAAGGTTGCATTCATGTGGGAAGTTGGTATATAATAAAATGTCATGATATTGCAAACAGCGCAATAGCGATAGAGATAAAAGGAGTGAACACCATGGCTGAAGAGATCATCAGCACGAATTTTATTCATGCCATTATTGAGGATGAATTACAGCCCGGCGGCCGCTGTGAGGGTAAGAAGGTCCACACCAGATTCCCCCCTGAGCCCAACGGCTACCTGCATATCGGCCACTGCAAGGCCCTGACCATCGACTTCGGCACTGCCGAGAAGTATGGCGGTATCTGCAACCTGCGTATGGATGACACCAACCCCGCCAAGGAAGACACCGAGTATGTGGACGCCATCCAGGAGGACATCCACTGGCTGGGCTTTGACTGGGACGACCGTTTCTTCTACGGCTCCGACTACTTTGAAA
>JAFXCU010000023.1 GCA_017521345.1 Ruminiclostridium sp.
GGCCAGGTCGCTGTCGCCCTTGGTGAAGCGGTAGATCTGCTTCTCGGTCTCGCCGCCGCCCTTGGCCAGCAGGATCTCGGCGGACTCGATGACAGGGGTATCCAGGGGGGTAAAGCCGTACAGGGAATAGGTACGGCGCAGGCTCTCCAGCATCCGCTCAAACTGGGTCTGGGGGCCAGGGAGCAGTTCCATAAAGCCGGACAGGGTCCGGGGTTTCATCCGTTCCATAGGAAGGACCTCACTTTCTTTTTTTGACTTTTTGAACCCGCTGCTCTGGGCTTCAAAAAGTGAAGGATTGCAGCCCGACCCGCGCCCGGCCAAAGGCCGGTCACTCTCGGGCTGAGAAGAATTTTTTGCCCGGCACAGGTCCGTGCAAAAAATGTATTGTATTTTATTCCGCCGTCTGCGGACAGCGGAATTCTGCGAAGCGTTTCAGGCAAGGCACGGGCGCTGTTTGAACATTGGCAACGTGCCTAATACCTTAAAAATGCGTCTTCGTCCCTGATTCCCGGAACGAGGACGCATTTTTGCTTATCGATTCTTACACCGTGACCGGTTTCAGAGACGGATTGACGATCTCTCTCCAATCCAGGTCGCCCCGCTCCAGGCCGTGAATCAGGATCTCAGCCGTGGCCACGTTGGTGGCAAAGGGGATGTTATACTGGTCGCACATCTGGTTGATGTACTTCAGATCGGGGTCCAGGTCGCTGGACCGGGGATCGGAGAAGAACAGCACCATATCGATCTCGTTATAGGCGATCCGTGCGCCGATCTGCTGGCTGCCGCCGTGGGCGTGGGACAGGAAGAGGCGGACGGGCAAGCCGGTGGCTTCCGCAACAAGACGGCCGGTGGTGTTGGTGGCGCAGACCGTATGCTTGGACAGGATGCCGCAGTAAGCGATACAGAACTGGACCATCAGTTCCTTCTTGTGGTCATGGCTCATCAATGCGATATTCATTACAGGCTCATCCTTTCGCTGCGCACCTCCGCAAGGAGGGGTGCTTGATTGAATACGAGAAATGGTCCCTCTGATTTACCAGCGGGGGATCTTCATGAGGGGCACCTGCTCGCCGGTGAGCCGGCGGGCGATGTTTCCAAAGGCCTGGGCGGCACCCTTTCCGGTGTCTGCCAGAATCTGTCCTCTGCCCGATGCCAGCTGGACCTGGGCATCCTCCGGCACCAGACCCAGCAGGGGCAGGCCGGCGGTGTCCATGGCGTGGTCGATGGTGGTCTCCATCTTTTTCAGCAGGGGCCGGCGCACCCGGTTGACCACCAGATGGACGGTCTCCAGATGGGCCAGCTGGGTGACCACCCGCTGGGCATCCCGCAGGGAAGAGGGGTCGCTCACCGCCACCACCACGGCCCGGTCTGCGCCGCAGACGGCCAGCCGGAAGCCCTGGCCCAGACCGGCGGGACAGTCGATGAGGATGTAGTCATACACCTCTCTGGCCTGGTCCAGCATGGCCCGGAACCCTTCCTCCCCGGAGAACTCTTCCGGAAGGGTCAGGGGGGCGGTGAGAAGGGACAGATTGGAAACGGTGGGGTGGGGAGCAACCGCCCGGTCCAGTTCACACCGGCCGGACATCACGTCGGTAAAATCCATCAGGGCGGCGTCGGTCATGCCCAGGGTGATATCCAGGTTCCGAAGACCGATATCCCCGTCGATGCACAGGACCTTGCTCCCCCGGCGGGCCAGGGCTGCCCCGATGCCGCCGGTGAGGGAGGTCTTCCCCGTGCCGCCTTTTCCGGATGTGATGACGATTACAGTGCCCACTGCCATTCCTCCCGAAAACTATCTCATACAGTTTAGCACATTTCCATGAATCGTGCAACTATTTTTGTGCAAAACCCACGAAAATCTGTCAAATCTTCGCCTCTTTGATCTTGGTCCACTTTCGGGGATACCCCTTGGGGGTGGGCCGACCCTTATAAACGGTGACGATGCGGTGGAAGACGTCGGTGTCGGGCAGCTTGTAATCCATCACGAAGGGCTTGTCGCCCCCCAGGGTGTGGATGATCTTCTCGGCAGCCTCAATCTCCTCGTCGGTCTTGTTGCTCTTCATGGCCATGAACATGCCGCCCACCTTTACATAGGGCAGGCAGAGCTCGGCCAGCATGGGCATGGAGGCCAGGGCCCGGGAGACCGCCAGGTCATAGCTGTCCCGGAAGTCCTTCTTGTGGGAGAACTCCTCGGCACGGCCCTTGACAAAGGTGACGCCGGTGAGACCCAGTTCCCCGGAGACCTCTTCCAGCCAGTCCATGCGCTTGCCCAGGGTGTCCAGGAGGGTCAGCTGGATGGAGGGCTCCAGGATCTTCAGCACCAGGCCGGGGAAGCCCCCGCCGGTGCCCACGTCGATGACCTTCTTCCCCCCAAAGACCTTGGAGGGGAGAAGGGCGGCGCTGTCCAGGAAGTGGAGGGTGACCACGTCGGCCGGGTCGGTGATGGCGGTCAGGTTCATGACCTGGTTCTTCTCCAGCAGCCGGTCGCAGTAGAGGGCCAGCTGGTCGATCTGCCCCTGGGTGGGGGAGAGACCCAGACGGGCCAGTCCCTCGGCCAGTTTGCGTTTCAGTTCTTCCGTCATGGGGCGCCTCCTTTACCAGTTGATGATCTGCCCGGAATAGAACACGTAGAAGTACCCCAGGGTCAGGGCGATCATGGCGGCAATGCCGATCCAGGCCTTGATGCGGGTCTTCTTGTCATAGGGCTTATAGCTGGGCTCCCGGTTCTCATCCAGCAGGGGAGAGTTCACCTGGGGATCCTTCTTATCAGCCATTCTTCTGCTCCTTCAGCAGGTCGCGGATCTCGGTGAGGAGCTTTTCCTCAGCGGAGGGCTCGGGGGGAGCGGCCTCTTCGGCTGCTGCGGCTTCCTCTTCCTCCTTCTTGCGCAGGGCTTCCATCTTGCTCTTGGTGCCCAGCAGGACTTTCAGGAAGAGGAAGACCACCAGTGCCACCAGCAGGAAGTCCACGATGGTGGACAGGAAGGTTCCGATGCCGATGGCCACCAGAGGCGTGACCACTTCACCGGCCTCGTTGAGGACCTCGGGCTGGAGGACGATGTTGTACTTGGACAGGTCGGATGCACCGATGAAATAGCCGATGGCGGGCATGACCACGTCGTTGACCAGGGAGGTGGTGATCTTGCCGAAGGCGGTGGCAATGATGACACCGACGGCCATGTCGATCACGTTGCCCTTGGTGATAAAGGCCTTGAACTCGTCAATGAAGCCCTTTGCCTTGTCCTTAGGATTTGCCATGATGTTCGTTCCTTTCTATACTATAAATAGACTAAGCATCCTTGGAACGAGTATGTAGGGGCGGCTATCAGCCGCCCGCACCTGCGATACCGGAAATCGGCAGGTACCCGGGCGGATATTATCCGCCCCTACATGCCTTGACCAAGGTATCGCAGGATTTACTTCTTGGTGATGACTTCCAGGCCGCCCAGGTACTTCTGCAGGACCTCGGGCACCTTAATGCTGCCGTCCTTTAATTGGTTCTGCTCGACCATGGCGGGGAAGATGCGGCTGGTGGCCAGGCCGGAGCCGTTCAGGGTGTGCATGAACTCGGGCTTGCCGGTGGACTCACGGCGGAAACGCATGTTGCCGCGGCGTGCCTGGTAGTCACGGGCGTTGGAGACAGAGGAGACTTCCTTATAGCCCTGCATGGAGGGGATCTGGATCTCGATGTCGTAAGTGCGTGCCATGGAGGCGGAGCAGTCGCCGGCGGCCAGCTTCACGGTGCGGAAGTGGAAGCCCAGGCCCTTCACCAGGTTTTCTGCCTTGGTGACCAGCTCGTCGAAGGCTGCGTCGGAGTCCTCGGGACGGGTGAACTGGAACATCTCCACCTTGTTGAACTGGTGGCCGCGGACCATGCCTCTTTCCTCGGCACGGGCGGAGCCTGCCTCACGGCGGAAGCAGGGGGTGTAGGCGAAGATCTTCTTGGGCAGGTCAGCCTCAGACAGGATCTCGTCACGGTACATGCTGGCGATGGCAGCCTCTGCGGTGGGCAGCCTATAGTGGACACGGTCGTCGGTGGGGTTCTGGATCTTGTAGACCTCGTCAGCGAACTTGGGGAACTGACCGGCGGTCTCGCCGCACTGGTACTCCAGCATGTGGGGGGGCAGGACGAACTCGTAGCCGTCAGCCAGGTGGGTGTCGATGAAGTAGTTCAGCAGGGCCCACTCCAGACGGGAGCCCAGGCCGGAGTACATCCAGAAGCCGGAGCCTGCCAGCTTGACACCGCGGGGGTAGTCGATCAGGCCCAGGTCGGTGCACAGGTCCACGTGGTGCTTGGGCTCGAAGTCGAACTTGTGGGGCTCGCCGAAGTAGCGCAGGGGCTCGTTGTTTTCCTTGCCGCCGGGGATCAGGTCCTCGTCGGGCAGGTTGGGCAGGGAGAGCATCAGGGTGCGGTACTCAGCCTCCACGGTGCGCAGCTTCTCGTCGCTGGCAGCGATCTCGCTCTTGAGCTCGCCCATGCGCTTGAAGATGGGAGCGGTGTCCTCGCCGTTCTTCTTCATCTGGGGGATGGCCTTGGAGACCTTGTTCTGCTCGGCCTTCATCTGCTCCACATTGTAAATGATCTCACGGCGCTCCTTGTCCAGCTCCAGGATGCGGTCCACTTCTGCGTCGCAGTCCACTTCCTTGGCACGGAGACCGGCCTTGACTTTGTCGGGATCTTCCTTGATTCTCTTAATGTCCAGCATGGTTTTTCCTCTCCTTGAATTGGTTTCTCATTGGTGTTGTTTCACGTGAAACACTTGCTCTTAATTGAGCATGGCGTAGATGTCTTTGTAGGTGTCGGCGGGGGTCTTTGCGCCCTCCACCACAGATTCGTTGGGCAGATAGTCGGGAAGATCGCTCTTCTCAAACTGATCCACCAGGTCCTTGGCCTCACTATAAGAGGTGCGGACGGCTTCCTGGATCAGGCGGAGCCACTCCAGGGCCTGGGCCTGCTTTTCAGCATCAGCGGCCTTGCTCTCCAGTTCTTCCTGGGCTTTCTCCATCTGGCTGATGGTCCCCTGGGCCTGCTCCAGCTCGTACTGGAGCCGCTGGTTGTCCATCTGCAGGGTGGCGGCGTCCTGGCTTTCCTCCATGGAGGAGGTCAGGTCCTCCAGGGCCTGGTGGCTGCGCTGCTGCATGAAGAAGGACATCACCAGCAGCAGAAGGGCCACCACGAACAGGACGGCCAGGTAGACCGTCACCGGTTTTGACTTCCGGCTGGAGATCTTGGGGGGCAGGCGGTTGATGCTCCCCTGCTTGGGGGTCTCCTGCTGTTCAGAAGACTGGGGCTCCACAGACTTGGATTCCTCGGTACTCAACGCTTCTTCGCCCCCCTTCCGATGTTCAGGGACTCCAGGGCCTTCATCAGGGCGTTCAGGTCATCCTGGTCGTAGTACTCCAGGGCGATCTTGCCCTTTTTCTTACCCTGGGTGATGGTCACCCGGCGGCTGAGCCGGTCGGTGAGCTTCTTTTCCGCATCCTTAAAATAGATGGCGTGGGGATGGGCAGGTTTTTCCTTGGCAGGGTTTTCCCCCTCCTGGGTCAGGCGGCGGATGCGCTCCTCGGTCTCCCGGACGGAATACTTCTTGCTCATGATCTCCTCAGCAAAGGCGATCTGGCTCTCTGCACCGGGCAGAGACAGAAGAGCTCGTCCATGACCGGCAGAGAGATTTCCCTGCTCGATGAGCCACTGGACCTCCTGAGGGAGGGACAGCAGACGCATGGCGTTGGCCACGGCCGGGCGGGACTTACTCACCCGTTGGGCGGCCTCCTCCTGGGTCAGGCCGTACTCCTGGATGAGGGTCCGATAGCCGGCGGCCTCCTCCATGGGGTTCAGGTCCTCTCGCTGGAGGTTTTCAATGAGGCCGATCTCCATGACCTTCCGGTCGTCGGCCTCGATGATCAGCGCGGGGACCTCGGACAGGCCGGCCATCCGGGCGGCCCGCCAGCGGCGCTCACCGGCGATGATCTGATAGTAGCCCGAGGACAGCCGCCGCACCGTCAGGGGCTGCAATACCCCGTGCTGACGGATGGATTCGGCAAGCTCTGCCAGGGCTTCCTCGTCAAAATGTTTTCTAGGCTGGTTCAGGCCCGGCTCCACCTGGGAAATGGGGAGGGTCACCGAGCCGCCCTCCTGGGTGTGCAGGGAACTGTCCCCCAGGAGCGCATCCAGCCCTCTTCCTAAGGCCATAGGTTACTTCCTTTCTGTCAGCGGGTTCTGCTTCAAAAATTCCTCCGCCAGGAGCTTATAGGCCACAGAGCCCCGGGAGGAACCATCGTAGTGATTCACCGGCTTGCCGTGGCTGGGGGCCTCGGACAGGCGAACGTTCCGGGGGATGACGGTGGCAAAGACCTTGCCGGGGAAATGGCGCTTGACCTCCTCGGCCACCTGCATGGACAGGTTGGTGCGGCCGTCGTACATGGTCAGCAGCAGACCCTCGATCTGGATGGCCGGGTTCAGCCGGCCCTTGACGATGCGGACGGTGGAAATGAGGTCGCTGAGGCCCTCCAGGGCATAGTACTCACACTGGACAGGCACCAGGACAGAGTCGGCGGCGCACAGACAGTTCAGGGTGAGCAGCTCCAGGGAGGGCGGGCAGTCGATGAGGATGAAGTCATAGTCATCGGCCACCTTGGCCAGGGCATCCCGCAGGAGGTACTCCCGGTTGGCCATGCCGATCATTTCCACGGAGGCGCCGGCCAGGGATTTGTTGGCCGGCAGCACATGGGCATAAGGGGTCTTGACGATGGCCTTCTCCACCGGGGCGCCGCTGATGAGCACGTCGTAGATGGTGGGAAACACTGCTCCCTTGTCCACGCCGAAGCCGGAGGTGGCATTGCCCTGGGGGTCAAAGTCGCACACCAGCACACGGGCACCGGCCGACTGGAGGCAGGAGCCCAAGCTGACACAGCTGGTGGTCTTGCCCACGCCGCCCTTCTGATTGACAAAGGCTATGGTTTTTGCCATGGTCGTCCCTTCTTCCCATTACAGATTCCGCAAAAATAGGTTACCTTTGATTATACCTATATAATATGAATTTTGCAACAGATTTTACTTCCCGGATAAAAAAATATGGATGTTTCACGTGAAACATCCATACAAAAGAGAAGAGAAAGAAAGGGATAGCGCGCGGAATACAAATGCAAGAGCCAATGAATTTGGGTTTCCAGAGGTTTTGCGTGGGACAAGCTCATTGGATGGTCATAGTTTACCATTTTCTGGGACGGAAATCTGTCGGAACCTGTCGGGACGAAAATGTTTAAGTTTTATTTGTGTTTTATTAGGGGTTTTCTTCTTTGGCGTGTGCCCTCTGCAAGGTTTACAATCCCTCCGTCTCGCCTAACGGCGAGCCACCTCCCTTTACACAAGGGAGGCTTTCCGTGCTGTACTCCCACAAGGCTCCCTTGTGCAAAGGGAGCTGTCACCGAAGGTGACTGAGGGATTGTAGCCTGCCGATACAGACTTACGCAGCATAGAAAAGGACCCCGGACAAATCGTCCGAGGTCCTTTCAAAAAAGTCAAAGTTGGGTCAAGCAGTAATCTTATAATTAGCGCTTGTTGGAACGTCTCCAGATGCCCATCTTCTCTGCGTCCTTGATCAGGTCGTCACGCAGGTCGGGGTGAGCGATGGAGATGATCTTAGCTGCACGCTCCCAGACGTTGGCGCCCTTCAGGTTGACGATGCCGTACTCGGTGACCAGGTAGTGGACGCAGGTACGGGGGTCGGTGGCGATGGAGCCGGGGGTCAGGGTGGGGACGATACGGCTCTTCAGGTTGCCGTTCTTGTCGGTCATGGAGGAGGACATGCAGATGAAGGACTTGCCGCCCTTGGACATGTAAGCGCCCATTGCGAAGTCCAGCTGGCCGCCGGTGCCGGAGATGTGGCGGATACCTGCGGACTCAGCGTTGACCTGGCCAAACAGGTCGACGTCGATGCAGTTGTTGATGGACATGAAGTTGTCCAGCTGAGCGATGATGCGGACGTCGTTGGTGTAGTCAACGGGAGCACCCATGACGTCGGGGTTGCGGGTCATGTAGTCGTAGGTCTTCTTGGAACCAGCAGCGAATGCGAAGACCTGACGGCCGGGATCGACTGCCTTGTTCTTACCGGTGATCTGGCCAGCCAGAGCCATGTCCACGAAGCCGTCAACATACATCTCGGTGTGAACGCCCAGGTCCTTCAGGTCGGACTGTGCGATCAGGGAGCCGATGGTGTTGGGCATGCCGCCGATGCCCAGCTGCAGGCAGGCGCCGTTGGGGATCTCGTTAACGACCAGCTTAGCAACAGCCAGGTCGACCTCGGTGGGGTCGCCGGTGGAGCCCAGGGTAGCAACGTCGGGGTTGTCGCCTTCGACGACCATGGTCACGTCGTTGATGTGCAGCTCGGTGCCGTACAGGCCGTAGACCCAGGGCATATTCTCGTTGACTTCGACGATGATGCACTTTGCGCGAGCGCACATGTCAGCCAGGTGAGAGGGAGCCAGGGACAGGGAGAAGTAGCCGTGCTCGTCCATGGGGGGAACCTGCAGCATGACAACGTCAACGGGGTCCAGGTTCTCACGATAGAAGCGGGGCAGCTCGGAATATCTCATGGGGGAGAAGTAGCCCATGCCCTTGCCGATGATCTTGCGGTCAACGCCGGAGCAGTGCCAGGAATGCCATGCGAAGTGCTCGCCTGCGTCGTCTGCCTTGCAGATCTCGGGCATCCACATGGTAACGCCGCCGCGGACCTTAACGTCCTCCAGCTCGTTCTGGCGGGCAGCCAGAGCCTTGTCCAGTGCCACGGGGTGGCTGGTGCACCAGGTGTAGTCGACCCAGTCGCCGGACTTGACGACCTTGACAGCCTCTTCAGCGGTGGTCAGCTTGCTGTTATACAGTGCCTGAAAATCCATCGTTCGTAGTCTCCTTTTCAAAAAATAAAAGAATAAAAGGGTGGTAAATTTAATCAGGCTAAGTTTAACGGGAGAGGGTAAAAATGTCAAGGAAAACCGGCGCATTTTCCGGTTTTTTGCAAGCATTTTTTTCGCGACTTTCAAACCTCCGTAAAAACGCCCAAAAGAAATATTTTTATGGGGGATTTTTCCGTGATTTTTGCAAGAGGAAAAAAAGACAGGCCCGTTTCCGAAGAAACGGACCTGGGTCAGGTCAGGCGGGCTGATTCCCCTTTTGGGAGAAGATCAGGCCCACCAGGATAGCAACGATGGCAGCGGCGGTGATCCAGTTCACCGACTCATGGAGGATGAGGGCGGAGCCGATCACCGACACCACCGGGATCAAATAGAGATACACGCTGGTGGTCACCGACCCGATGAGGTTGATGGCCTTGCCCCAGAACAGGTAGCACAGGGCAGCCGAGAAGAAGGAGACAAAGAAGAGGTTCCCCCAGAAGATCAGCCCCCCCTGGGTGAAAGTGGTCAGGGGGACGGGCTCCCCCAGGACCAGGGCAAAGGGAACGGTGATGAGGGTGCCCCAGAAGAAGACCTTCCGGGTGGTCTGGGCCTCAGTGAGGCCGGCTCCCTCAACCCCCAGGATGAGGACGCAGTAGACGCCCCAGGCGATGGCGGCAGCCAGGGCGAAGGTATCCCCCAGCAGGTGGAGGCCGGTACCCCCGCCATTGAAGGAGATGGCGAACACACCGCCGATGCACAGGACGAACCCCAGGAAAAAGAGAGGGGAGAGCTTCACCCGGCGGCCGAACGCCCAGAGGATCAGGGCGGTGAACAGGGGGGAAGAGGCGGTGATAACTCCCGTGTTGGAGGCGGTGGAGTGGATGAGGGCCACATTCTGGAAAATGTAGTAGGCCGTGACCCCGGCGATGCCGCAGAGGACCACCGTCCCCTCGGTCTTTTTATCCAGCAGTTTCAATGGTTTGGGGGAGAACAGGAAGAGGAAGAACCAGGCCATGCCGAAGCGGATGACGATGTACCAGTAGGGGTCCAGCAGGCCCACCAGGACCTTGGAGGAGATAAAGGTCATGCCCCAGATGAGCACGGCGGCCAGAGCCATGAGATGTCCTTGGAGTTGCTTGTTCATACCATCCCTCCCGCACAGGTGTGAGTTCCCCCACATTGTATGCCGAAGGGTCGAATTTTGTCAATAAAACATAAAAAATAGGATCGGCGGAAACCACTCGCCGATCCTATTTCTTAGAAGGTTAAAAAAATGAAAAGAAGCTTTCTTGACTCTTGCAAGGGTATGATAGCAAAGACTTGTTACAGAAAAAGTCCAGAAATGTTACAAAAGCTTTAAGTTTGCAGGATCTTTCTCCCGAACCTGGATAAAAAAGTCCTGAAGGAGGGCCTTGCACTGGTCCTCCAGAATGTGGCCGATGACCTTAGGGTGGTGGCGGAAGTTCTCCTCAAAGAGGTTCAGGATGGAGCCTACGGCCCCGAAGCCCTCGTCCTTGGCCCCGTAGTAGACCTCGGGGATCCGGGCGGAGATGATCCCCCCGGCGCACATGGGACAGGGTTCCAGGGTCACATAGAGCTGGCACC
>JAFXCU010000172.1 GCA_017521345.1 Ruminiclostridium sp.
GATCTCGGTCTCCCCCACGGCAGTGTCCCAGGTGACCCAGATGGTATCCATCCCGGCCCGGAGGACCATGTCCGCCGCTTCCGGGTCGGCGTAGACGTTGTACTCGGCATGGGCCGTCATGTTCCCCACACCGCTGGCGGAGCCCCCCAGGACCCAGACCTTTTTGATGTTCTCTGCCAGCCGCGCCTCCTTCTGGAGGGCCACGGCCAGGTTGGTCAGGGGGCCGCAGGTGACGATCTCGATCTGGCCGGGGTTGGCCATCACCAGATCAATGATGGCGTCCACGGCGTGCTTACTCTCCACAGGACGGGGAGAGGGAGGCAGGTCCATGCCACCCAGGCCGTCCTCCCCGTGGACCTCCGGGGCATAGAAGGCCTCGGGATTGTACAGGGGATGTTCCATCCCCCGGTAGACGGGAGGGGCGTAGGTCCCGGCGGCGTCCACCGCCAGCATGGCGTTCTTCACGCACAGGTCCAGGGGGAGGTTGCCGCAGACCACGGTGATGGCCTCCACCCGGACCACCTCTGTGGCCCGCAGGGCCTCGATGACCGCCCAGACGTCATCCGAGCCGGTGTCCGTGTCAATGAGGAACCGGCGCAGTTCCTTTTCGTTTCTCATTTGTTGTAGTACACCACGTTTTCGGGGCGGATGCGGACGTACACATGGGACCCCTCCTCCAGGTGGTCGGCGCTGATACCCAGGGCGGAGATGTCCACGGGCTGGGTGCCCAGGGTGCCGATGAGCTTCCAGCTCAGGCCGGTGAAGATCTTCTTCTGGAGGTGGAAGGGGTTGGCCCCCTCAGCCTCCGGGGCGCAGAACTCGAAGTACTCGCCCCGGACGGCGGCCTTCACGGGATCGCCCTCCTGACCGCCGCAGTGGTTGACGGCGATGCGGACCTCTCCGTCCGCCAGGTACCACTGGCCCCCCTCACAGCACAGGGTGCCGGAGATCAGGTTGGCCTTGCCTAGGAAGTCCGAGGCGAACTCGGAGACGGGACGGCTGTAGATGGCGTAGGGGTCACCCTCCTGCTCGATGCAGCCCTTGTTCATCAGGATGATCTGGTCCGACATGGTCAGGGCCTCCTCCTGGTCGTGGGTGACGAAGACGGTGGTGGTGCCGATCTCCCGCTGGATGTTGCGGATCTCATACTGCATCTCGGCACGGACCTTCCGGTCCAGGGCGGAGAGAGGCTCGTCCAGCAGGAGGATGCTGGGACGGGTCACCAGGGCTCGTGCCAGGGCGATGCGCTGCTGCTCACCGCCGGAGAGCTGGTGGATGCGGCGGGAGCCGTAATCAGGGAGCTTCACCAGGGCAAGGGCCTCCTGGACCCGCTCGTTGATCTCCTTCTCGGGGACTTTCTGCATCTTCAGGCCGTAGCCCACGTTTTTGGCCACGTTCATGGAGGGGAAAAGGGCATAGTTCTGAAAGACCAGGCCGATGTTCCGCTTTTCCGGGCGGACCTTGGTCACGTCCACCCCGTCCACCAGCACTTCGCCGGAGTCGGGGGTCTCCAGACCGCAGATGATGCGCAGGATGGTGCTCTTGCCGCAGCCGGAGGGGCCCAGCAGGGAGAGGAATTTGCCGCTCTCCACGGTGAAGCTGACCCCCTTGAGGACTTCGTTCCGGTCGAAGGTCTTTCTCAGATTTTTAACAGCAAGTTCTGCCATGGTTCATTCTCCTTTTTTCGATTGGGTCCCGGAGGACATCCCAAAGAGTCCGCCGGCAGAGAAGCCCAGCTTGGACAGCAGGATGACCACCACCACAGAGACCAGCACGATGATGGCGGACAGGGCGTTCAGGTCGGCCTGGTAGCCGCTGCGGATGCGGGTGAACACCAGGGTGGGCAGGGTCTGGACCCCAATGGGGATCAGGTAGTACTGGACCACGAAGTTGTTGAAGCACATGATCATGGCCATGATGCCGCCGGCCAGGACGCCGGGGGCGATGGCAGGCAGGGTGATGTCAAAGAACACCCGGGCCGGCCGGGCACCCAGGAGGCGGGCTGCCGCCTCGGGGGTCCGGTCCATGGACAGGAACCGGCCGTTCACCAGCAGGACCACGTAGGGCAGCACCACGATGAGGTTGCCCAGGAACATGGACAGCACGCTGCGGCCCGACCCCAGGAAGGAGAAGAGGAGCAGCAGGGAGATGCCGGTCACCAGCCAGGGGATGATGATGGGCAGCTGGAGGACGAAATTGAAGCGGTTGGCCCACTTGGGGGCGTAAGCCTGGAGGCCGAAGGCGGTCATGGTGCCGATCACCACAGCCGCCAGGGTGACAACGAAGGCAAACTTCAGGCTGTACCAGCAGGCAGGCAGCAGATTGCTGGTGGTAAACAGGGTCACATACCAGTCGGTGGTGAACACATAGGGGAACATGCCGTAGGGGGTTGCATTGAAGGACATGCCGATGATGGCGATGATGGGAATGTACATAAAGGCCAGCACCACCCACAGGCACACCAGCATCACAGCGTTGAAACCTTTGGACTTCATTCCATGTCACCTCCGATGGCTTTCTGGGCACGGGCCGTGGCAAGACGGGTCAGGCCCATGATGATACTCAGGACGATGAGCAGGGTGCAGGACAGGGCCGCACCGTAGCCCATGTTCAGGGAGCCGGAGTACTGGGTGTCGATCATACTGCCCACCATGGCGCCGTTGGCGCCGCCCACCAGGCCGGGCTCCATGAAGCTGCCGGCCACGGGCACGAAGACCAGCAGGATGCCGGACAGGAGACCGGGCACGCTCATGGGAAAGACGATGTTGGTAAAAGTCTTCCACTTGCTGGCCCCCAGGGTCAGGGAGGCCTGGATCAGGTTGTCCCCGATGCCCTCCAGGGAGGAGTAGAGGCAGAGAATCATGTAGGGCAGGGACTCATAGGTCAGCACCAGGACGGTGGCCTTGTTGGTGTAGAGCAGGGTCTCGGCCTGGATGCCCAGGGCCTCCAGCATGGTCAGCAGCAGGCCGCCGGACTGGAGCAGATTCATCATGGCGTAGATCAGCAGCAGCTGGGAGGTGAAGAAGGGCAGGATCACCACC